>JAITOP010000305.1 GCA_031289895.1 Prevotellaceae bacterium | reverse complement strand
TAATTCTTAATTTTTAATTCTTAATTCTTAATTTTTATAATGTCCGGTTCTTTAAGTCTTATCTTCATCAAATCATCTAAATCGTATATGGGACGCTCGATATCGTAAGGAATATGTTTTTTTGAAAATGTTTGAAAATATAGTAAACAAGCATCTTTCCACCATACGGCATCGCGCGATTGTATTCGCAGTTTATATTGTACAAGCACAAAGCGTTCGGCATCAACGTACTGTTCTACTTTATCCCATATTTTCTGAAAATCGCGTACTTCAGTAACTCCATGTTGGTAATGATAACAAAGTTCGTCCCAAAATGTGCGTCCGCTTTTCATTTCATAATTCCATTCAACATGATGAAACCACAACAAAAAACGTTCGTCACAGGTTTTTATATCATTAAATTCTTCGTGTAAAGGCGAAAAATACTGAGATACAGCATTACTTCCTTTTTCAGTTCGGTCAAATCCTACTCCGGCAGAATCGGCTTTATGATAATACGGCGGCAGCCAATCGGGACGAACATTAGGAAAATAGCACCAAGGTTCGGGTCCGTAATGATGACCCATAGCAAAAATATGATGCAATCCGAGCGGCATCATATAATCAACTACGGCTTCGCGCGAACGCAGCATTAAATCGGTTATTGTCGTTACAAATTCTTCGTTGTTGGTAAAAGTTTGTTTCAGCCATTCGCGGGCAATATTTTCTGATGAAAGGTTGTGATTCCAAGCCAAACGTCCGAAAGCATACCAATTTGCCTGAGCAAAAGGATGTCCGCACCAGTTTACATTATCGCCTGTATTTGCAACTCCTGCTATTGCTGAAATATTGTGTCCGAACAAAGAACCGTCGGTGGCGGCTGCAACCGTACTTCCGTTGCCGCGTGCGTAGGTTTCGCTGTCAAGACATTCTTTGAAAAGCGGCGCAAGATATGCCAAGTGATTTGAAAATCCAAGATATTCCTGTGTGATTTGAAATTCGGGCATCACCGGCGTTTTCTGCATTGCGCCGAACAATGGGCTGAAAGGTTCGCGAGGTTGAAAATCAACCGGACCGTTTTTTACCTGAATTATTACATTTGAACGAAATTGCCCATCAAAAGGCATAAATTCCTGATATGCCTGTTTTGCTCTGTCGTTATCGGTGGGATTATATACAAATGCTCGCCACATCACAATGCCATTGTGGGGTGCAAGAGCATCGGCAATCATGTTTGCTCCGTCAAGATGCGTGCGCCCGAAATCCTGTGGACCGGGCAATCCTTCGGAATTGGCTTTTACCAAAAAACCGCCGAAATCGGGTATCAAACGATAAATTTCATCTGCTTTATTTTTCCACCATTTTTGCACATCTTTGTCGAGCGGGTCGGAGGTGCTTAGTTTTCCAAGTTCTACAGGCGACGAAAAATTAATAGATAAATAAACTTTTATATGATAAGGTCTAAATTCGTCGGCAATTATTTTTACTTTTTCCAGCATTTCGGCTGAAAGTATTTGCGGCGAGGCATTTACATTGTTCAGCACAGAGCCGTTGATTCCGACAGATGCGTTTGCACGCGCATATTCTTTATATCGCGGAGATATTTCGGCAGGTAATTTTTCCCATTCCCAAAGAGATTTTCCCGCATATCCGCGCTCAATACTTCTGTTAAGATTATCCCAATGGTTAAGAATACGAAGTTGGTATTTCGGAATTTCAACAATATCAATATTTTCGGGAAGATTGCCGACAGCCTGTAATCGTATCAAATGATATGCGGCGTACAATAATCCTTGCTCGGAAAATGCTGTAACAGTAATCTTTGTGTTGATATTTCCCGAAATCATAAAACCATCATTTCCCAGATAACGAAGGTTTTTTGCTGACGAAACGGTTAATTGTATCGGCGCACCTCTCCATTGTGTGCGTAATTCATTAATTGCTATATCAATAGCAGCGGATTGTTTGTTTGCTGAAACTGTTGCGTTGGCGTTGGTTTCGGAGCGTAGCCATAAATTGCTGCCATCTTCGGCTTGCAGGGTATTAATTGCTAAAAGGCATAGAAAAAATATTGTTATGCAGCATTTTGTTGTTGTTTTATTTATATTATTCATATTGTTATATTTAAGTATTTTAATCACATTTTCACATTAATCACATTTTCACATTAATCACATTAATCACATTATTCACATTAATCACATTTTCATATTAATCACATTATTCATATTATTTCTTTTATTATTTTTGATTCGGGTGCGCCTAAGTATGATGGTTTTAGTCCTCCTGTATCAATTAATATTTTTTGCAATATAATTCCTGTTTCCAACACTCGAAAACGCAAAGTATGAACGCCTGCTTTTGAAATATTGTGTTTTGTTGATGTTTTAATAATACTTTCAGCTTGCCACTGACCTAATTCGCCGCGATAATGCCCGTTGATATTTACAATTTGTTCAGGTTCGCCATCAACTGATACGGCATATCGCAAACCTTTGTTGGCATTAAAGTTTAAGGTTGGCGAAAACAACATATTAACAGTAAATTCGCCTGTTGAAACGGTGCTGAATCCATATTCCAAAAACACAAAATCGGTGTCTTTTATTTGTATATTTGCAGGAAATACGGTTACTCCCGATTTTGTTTTTCCCAAATCGGGTATTATTTCCCAATGTATTTTATCTGTTGCGTTGGTGCGGTTAAAATGTTCGGCTTCGATAGAAACATATCCATCAGCTTCAGCGAAAATTTTTTGACTATTGTTTTCTTCCGGCACGTAATCTACTTTGGGCATGATATTTAGCGGCGGCTGTTGCCAATAAAAATAACCTATGTGAGTTTGTGACATCATGTGATTCCATTTTCCGCCCGACATTGTGTGATGATATTCGTAAGTTAATATCGAATCGCGGGCAAAACATTCTTTTGCTTTATCTGCCCAATAATTGGCTGCTGCATTATTTTCCTTTACAAATTTTTTGTTCATCGCAACAGCATAATGTAAATCATACAAATTGGAACAAGCGTTTATCGGAAACAAAACCAATTGGTTATAAGCATCTCTGTATTCAGCGGGCAAAAGATTATACAAACGCAAAGCATCAATAAGCAAATCGCGATATTCGTTTGTAACTTGCTCAAATTCATTGTAATTCGTCAAACTGTAAGTTGCATCATTAAGTAATTCGGGCGATACTCGGCGGTTGAATTTGGTATAAAGATTTATCAATCGCGCTGCCTCTTTGGCATATTTTTCGCCGAATTGCTGAGCGCAAAAACGTTCGGTATGTTGCAGCAGATTGTGAGCATTAAAACGTTTAGGATTCCAAGCCATATCTAAGAAAAACGTAATAGGATATTCCATAGGTTTCAAATCGCCAACGTTAACTATCCATATTTTTTCTACTCCAAATTCGTAACACAAATTCATTTGTTCCCATATTTTTTGTACAGGTGTAATATTCAGCCATTTATAATTACGCGGACCGCCTACATAATCGAAATGATAATACATTCCGTATCCGCCTTTGTGTTTGGGAGCATCCGGTTGCGGCAATTTACGCACGTTTCCCCAATTGTCGTCGCAGAGCAAAAGCGTAATATCGTCGGGAACTCTCATTCCTTTGTCGTAATAATCCTGAACTTCTTTATACAATGCCCACACCTGAGGTGTTTTATCGGCTTTTTTGCCTGTTACTTTTTCGATAATTGCGCGTTGGTCTTTAACGATTTTTTCGAGAAGGCTGATATTTGTACCTTCGCTCATAGCCTCGTCGCCATCGCCACGCATACCAACGGTTACAACGGTTTCAAAATCTTTTATTCTTTCCATTCCGCCATGCCAAAATTCCGACAATATTTTAGGATTTTTCGAATAATTCCATTCACCGCTGCCGTAGCGCCGCCATTCGTCGTGAGCGCGCCCCAGCGGTTCGTGATGCGAAGTGCCTATAACTACGCCCATTTCATTAGCAAGAGCGCCGTTTTGCGGGTCGTCGTCATAAAAGGCTTTTCCCCACATTGCAGGCCAAAAGAAATTGCCGCGCAAACGTAAAATAAGTTCAAATACACGTTCGTAAAATTTATTGTTAAAACCTCCGAAAGTGGCATAAGTCCAATCTTTCAGAGCGGGGTCTTCGTCGTTCAAAAAAATGCCGCGATATTTTACCGCCGGTTCGTCATTGGTATAAGTTCCGCGTTGCAGCGATATATTTTCTTGTTTTTGCACAGGAACATCCGCCCAATAATACCATGGCGAAACGCCTATTTGTTCCGAAAGTTCATATATTCCGTAAACTGCGCCGCGCTTGTCGCTACCTGCAATTACCAATGCCTCGTCTATTCCATCAAAAGGATTTGTAATTGTCTGAATCAGATATTTTTCGTTTTTTCCCTGCAATTGGTTTATATCTATTTTTCCTGATTTTACAAGTTGTTCGAGCAAGGCACTTTGTCCGATAATGCCTGCAACGATTATTTTTCCTGATGCAGGTAATTTTGTTAATAATGCTGATTTTGTTTGTGTTACAAGTTCAAAATCGTTTAATAAATTGTTTGCTGCTCGTTCCAGCCCTTTGTCGGCATTGGCATCTATAACAACGGGCAAGTGTTTTCCGTTTGAAACCAGCACAAACATTGCATCATTTTTTGTGAACGATACTATACCGTCATGATTGCGACTCCAAGCTTGCGTGATGCTTACTATTGCTGCCAACAGCGTGATAATGATTAGTTTTTGTAAATTTTTCATATCTTTATATATTAACATTATTTGGTTTTAAATTTTCTATATATTCGGTAGGCGACATTCCGTAAAATCCTTTGAATGAAGTTGAAAAATGCGAAACATTGCTAAATCCGGTAGCATAAGCAACTTCGGATATTCCAAATTTATTTTCCGACAACAGCAATGCCGCCTGTTTCATTCGTATGCCGCGAATAAAATCACGAGCCGACTGGTTGGTCAGTTCTTTAAGTTTTCGGTGCATGTGAACGCGGCTCATGCCTACATTATCTGCCAAAAATTCAACATTAAGTTCCTGATTTGATAAATTATCGCTAATAATTTTCATCACTTTGTTCATCAATATTTCGTCTGCCGATTTCATTTCTATGCGATTTATTTTGTCGCCGTATTCTTGCCCGCCGCTGAATTTTTTCCGCAAAATTTCACGATTTGCAATCAGATTATTAATCGTTTGTTCCAGTATATTTGTGTTAAACGGCTTGGTAATATAAGCATCCGCGCCTATTTCCAAGCCTTCGATATAATCTTTTTCCTGCATTTTCGCGGTAAGCAAAATAATAGGAATATGATTGATATTGATATTTTGTTTTATTTTATAAGTAAGTGTTATACCGTCCATTACGGGCATCATCACATCGCTTACTACTGCGTCAAAACGTTCTTTAAGTATCATTTCAAAGGCTTCTTTGCCGTTGCTGCAGCCTGTTGCCTTATATTTTTCGGATAATTCGGTTACAATATATCTGCGCAATTCATCTTCGTCCTCAACTACAAGTATTTTGTATTTTGTTTTTGTTGCTGATACTGCCACAGGTGTGCTTTCATCGGTTTCGTCATCGTGCAATTCGTCATGATTAGGATTGTAGTACATCGCTATACGCTGAGCGGCTTTTTCGGGCGTTTCCATTTCTTCTGCCGACAGATGTTCTTTACCCATTGGCAAACGAATTACCATTTGCATACCGCTGTCGGTATCGCTGCGCGGTTCGGCATAAATAATTCCGTGATGCAGTTTCACCAATTCGCGGGATAAATGCAAGCCAATGCCCGTACCGAATTTTACATCAACAAACTGATTAACCTGATAAAAACGTTCAAAAATACGTTCTATATTATTAATATCCACGCCAATTCCGCTATCGGTAACTCTTATTTCAAAATATTCTTTTGTTTCTATGCGTTTATCGCCCGCGCCTGTCGAAAGTTTTATTATAATTTCGCCGTTTTCGGGTGTAAATTTAAACGAATTTGATAATACGTTAAGCATAACTTTGTCGAAGTGGCTAAGGTCAATCCACACTTTAAGGTCGTCTAAATTATTTTCAAATACAAAATGTATATTTTTTTGTTGTGCCAGATGTTCGAAAGTACGCATCAAATCGTTTATAAAACCTACAATATCAGTTTCTCTGCAACCAAGACGTATAAGTCCTTTATCGAGTTTGCGCACATCAAGCAGTTGATTTACCAAACGCAGTATTCGCTGTGCATTTCGGTATATAATCATATATGTTTGATGTGTTTTTACATCGTTATTGTTTTTCAATAATTTTTCTATCGGATTGATAATAAGCGTCATTGGAGTGCGAATTTCATGCGAAATATTGATGAAAAACTGCAGTTTCGACTCGTTTATTTCCTGATTATGTTCTTTTATAAGAAGTTCTTGCCGATAATGTATTTTAGAGCGTATAAAGTTGATAATTATAATAATAACAGAAACAATACAAAATACAAACAAAAATTTTGCCCAGCCTGTCTGATACCATGGATAATCAATTTTTATATGAAATATTTTTTGCGAATCCGGAAAATTTGCTACCCGTATCATAAATTTATATTCTCCGGGTGATATGTTATTGTAAGTTACCTGATTAACTCCGGGAGGCATACTAATCCATTCTGCATGCATGCCTTGCATTTTATATTCGTAAATGGTGTGTTTGGCATTGGCAAAGTCAAAATTTGAAAATTCCAAAGTAAAAGTATTGTCTTTATACGAAAGATTAAAACTATCGGCATCCGAAACGCTGGTTTTCATTATTTCGTGATTTCCCGAAACATCGCCCTGATGTATTGATTGATTGAAAAGATAAAAGGCTGTAAGATACAATGGTAATTCGTTTTTAGGTTCTGTAATATTGCTTGGATAAAAACTTGTTACGCCGTTTGTGCCGCCAAAATATAATTTTCCGCGTTTATCTTTAAACACTGCGCCGCGAGTAAACTCATTGCCCTGCAAGCCGTTTCCTGCATAGTAGTGCGAAAATTTCTGCAAATTCGGGTCAAACCTGTAAATTCCGCGATACGTACTAAGCCAGATTTTACCATCGTTATCTTCGCATATTCCGCAAATCATTTCACCGCTTGGGCTGTTTTGCATTGGAATATTTTCAACAACGCCGCTTGTTTTATCAAAACGATATATCTGCGTTGTTGTGCCAATCCACACAGCACCGTAACGGTCTTCGCACAAAGCATTTACTATGCTGCCGGGCAAAAGATTATTGGTGTTGTTGTAATTGATAAACGTTTTATTTTGAGGATTAAAGCAGCTTAAACCGTTGTAATGCCCCAGCCAGATAAGCCCTTCGCTGTCGCAAAGTATATAATTTACCCAATCGTTGCATAGTTCGTCTAATGTCCAGTTATTTTCTTCCTGTTTCGACGATTCGTAATGTGTTATCTCACCGCTTTTTATATCAAGCATAAACAATCCCGAACCTAATGTGGCTATCAATAAATGTTTATTTTTATCTTCGGTTATATAAAAAATCTTTTCGTTTAAAAGCTGAGAAACGTAACTACATTCGCCTGTTTTGCGGTTTACCTTTGCCAAACCTTTCATGTAGGCTGCAATCCACAAATTGTTTTCCGAATCTTCAAAAGCGCACAACACAATATCAGGCACAGAAAACGGCGATGATGTCTGATGAAAATGAACGGATTGATTTGTGTCTTCGTCATATCCGTACAAACCATCGTTATCTGTTGCAATCCACAGTCTGTTGTTTTGGTCTTTGCTTATCGACATTACACAATTTGAACCTATAAAATTATGATTTATTGATTTATAACCATAATAATCAAATATATTTTGTTCTGACGGAATATGCACTACGCCTTTTTGAAACAGACCTAACCAAATATCGTTATTACTGTCTTGAAATATAGCATGTACCTTGCTTTTTCTGAAATCGAACAATGCAAGATTTGCATCAAAATCTTCGATACTATTGGTGTTTGTATCGTAATATTTTAAACCCTGACCGTCGGTTCCTATAAGCAAACGATTATCGTTGCTAACCAACAGTGAATAAATAAACTGGCTGTTTGCATTGCCGCGAACCGAAACAAAATTTTCGTTATTACGAACATATTTATTCAGCCCTTTGGTGAGAGTGCCGACAAATAAATTTCCATCTTTATCTTCGGCTATCGACGAAATATTGTTGCTTGAAATCTTATCGGGAGCGCGGAATTGCCTTATTTCCTTATTTTTACGATTGTAACTGTTCAATCCGTTTGTTTCAGTGCCTATCCAAATTATGCCATACGAATCTTTGTAAATAGAATTAAGATAAATGCCGCTCAGCCGCGATGATATGTAAGTGTCGTAATAAGCTGATTGTTTGTTGTTTGATAAGATAAATAATCCGTGTCCCGAAGTGGTTATCCACAAATCGCCTTTTTCGGTTTCAATAATTCCTGTAACGTGAGCTATAACAGTATCGTTTTCTCTAATCAAATTTATCTCTTTAAAACTGTCTGTTTCTGTACAATACAGCATCAATCCCGATATTGTTCCTACAAACAATTTTCCTTTGCTGTTTTTAAAAAGTGTACGTACATAATTATTGTTAAGTGATTTTTTATCGTTTTCAACATGCTGATATGTAGTGAATTTGAAGGCATCAAAACGAGTTAATCCGTATTCGGATGCAACCCAGATAAATCCTTTTTGGTCTTGATAAATGCAATTTATCAGATTACTTGACAAGCCGTTTTCGGACGAATAATAGTTTCCTATCTGAGCCTGCAACGAACCACAAAGCAAGATGTTACATATAGAAAACATTAATATCCGAAAACACAAAATAATATTTTTTTTATTGTTTTTCATTGATGTCTAAAATCCTTTTTCGACTTCAAAATTAATATTTTTTTTACAATCATTAACATCGGCACTTTTACACAAAAAACGTTTAATCGCTTATTTTCAGAATTTTAACTAAAACAACGATTAACGATGTAACCAGCAAAAAACAACGTGTTACAAATTGAAAAGTCAAAGTAACCGATAGAAATGTTTATGTTTCTTTTTTTTATACACTCTTATTTCTATTTGCAATACCTTTGTATTTGGAAATTTTAACATACATAAAAAATAAATAAATAGATATTAACTTAAAAAGTGTAAAACATCTAAATTGTGTAACAATTAAAAAAAAGAATTTTATGGATTTAACTAAACAGAAAAAAGACAGGCTCAAAAACACACTACTAAATGTAGTTGCCTGTATGTTGTTTTTAATTCCCTCAGGTTTGTTTGCTCAGGCAGGAGGCGAAATCACGGTTAAAGGTCAGGTAACAGACATTAAAGAACCTTTGGCTGGTGTAACAATTATGGTGCAAGGCACCAGCAGATACGCAACCACCGATGTGGATGGAAACTATTCTATTATCGCACCGAATGGAAGTTCTGTACTTGTATTTTCTTCGCTCGGCTACAAAACTGTTAACGAAACAGTAGGCAGCCGCAGTATTATTAATGTAGTGATGACTGAAGATGCGATAGGCTTGGAAGAGTCAGTTGTAATCGGTTATGGTACACAACGCAAAGAAGCCGTAACAGGCTCGGTGGCATCTGTAACCGGAGCATTAGTGAAAGAAGTACCTTCTTCCAATATCTCGTATGCACTGCAAGGGCGAGTAGCAGGTGTGGAAATGTCGCAAACATCTTCACAACCGGGTGCGGAAATGCAAATTCGTATTCGCGGTAAACGGTCGCTGACCGCCAGCAACGACCCTTTGGTAGTATTGGACGGTATTCCGTTTGCAGGTTCGCTTGGCGATATTAATCCAAACGATATTAAAAGTATTGATATTTTGAAAGATGCCTCAGCCACCGCTATTTACGGTTCACGCGGAGCTAACGGCGTTATTCTGGTAACAACAACCAAAGGCGAACCCGGACAGGCGCACGTAACCTACAATGGTTATGTAGGTATTAAGAC
>JAITOP010000299.1 GCA_031289895.1 Prevotellaceae bacterium | reverse complement strand
ACTTATCACAACAAATTAAACGCACAAGTTACTCCTGCCGTAACTATTGCAACCATCGACATTAATTTTATCAAAATGTTTAGGCTGGGTCCTGATGTATCTTTGAACGGGTCGCCTACGGTGTCGCCTACAACTGTGGCTTTGTGACATTCAGAGCCTTTGCCGCCGTGATTTCCTTCTTCTACGTATTTCTTTGCATTGTCCCATGCTCCGCCTGCATTTGCCATAAATATCGCAAGCACAAATCCCGAACCTAAGCCGCCAATCAATAATCCCATAACGCCCGAAACTCCAAATATCAATCCTACCAAAACGGGTACTACGATAGCCAGTATCGAGGGCAATAACATTTCGCGCTGCGCTCCTTTGGTTGATATTTCTACACAACGTGCGTAGTCGGGAGTGGCTTCGCCGGTAAGAATACCTTTTATTTCGCGAAACTGACGCCGCACTTCTTCAACCATTTTCTGTGCTGCGCGTCCTACGGCGTTCATGGTAAGTCCGCAGAACAGGAACGACATCATTGCTCCGATAAATACGCCTACCAAAACTTTGGGATTCATAAGATTTATATGAAAATATTCTACAATATCGGTGATATTTGCTTCGGCTACTTTAACAATTTTTCCGCCTACATCAATCGTTTCCGTTCCGATATGCTGCAATCCTATTTTTATTTCTTCGATATACGAAGCCAAAAGTGCAAGTGCGGTAAGCGCCGCCGAGCCTATTGCAAAACCTTTGCCTGTTGCTGCGGTGGTGTTGCCAAGTGCATCCAGAACGTCGGTGCGTTTACGAACTTCGGGGTCGAGTTTGCTCATTTCGGCATTTCCTCCGGCATTGTCGGCTATTGGTCCGTAGGCATCGGTGGCAAGGGTGATGCCGAGTGTTGATAACATTCCAACGGCGGCAATTCCTATTCCGTATAATCCAAGACTTAGATTATTTGCTGAAACAAGATTTGATACATCAAAATTAGTAGCGCACAAAAAGGCGAAAATTATTGCCAAAGCAATTGTTATAACAGGTATAGCTGTCGATATCATACCAAGACCTATACCTGAAATTATAACGGTGGCAGGTCCCGACTGTGAACTGTGTGCAATTCGCTGAGTTGGTTTGTATGAGTGCGATGTGTAATATTCGGTTGATTGTCCGATAATAATTCCGGCAAGCAAACCAACTACTACCGAACATGAAATTCCTACCCAGTTTTGAATTTGTAAAATATACATAATTCCGAAAGTTGATATTGCGATTAAAGCAGAACTTAAATTTACTCCAAATCCTAACGAGCGCAACAGTTGTTTCATTCCTGCGCCTTCTTTTGTTCGCACCGTAAATATTCCGATTATTGATAAAATTATTCCTATGGCAGCAATCAACATTGGCGCAAAAACGGCTTTCAACTGCATATCGGGATTCAGCACAAACGCCGATGCTCCCAAAGCCGCTGTTGCCAATATCGAGCCGCAATACGATTCGTAAAGGTCAGCACCCATGCCTGCTACATCGCCTACGTTGTCGCCAACATTATCGGCTATTGTTGCCGGATTGCGCGGGTCGTCTTCGGGTATTCCTGCTTCTACTTTGCCAACAAGGTCGGCGCCTACATCTGCCGCTTTTGTATATATTCCGCCGCCGACACGTGCAAACAATGCCTGAGTTGACGCTCCCATGCCGAATGTAAGCATTGTGGTGGTTATTATCACTAATTTTTGTGATGCAGAAACATCAGTAACAAAATTATCGAGAATTAAATACCAAACAGAAATATCCAGCAATCCCAAACCAACAACAACAAGCCCCATAACCGCTCCCGAACGAAATGCTATTCGTAAGCCATCGTTTAGCGAACGCCGCGCTGCATTTGCTGTACGCGCAGACGCATAAGTTGCTGTTTTCATGCCGATAAATCCTGCCAAACCAGAGAAAAATCCGCCTGTAAGAAACGCAAACGGAACCCACTTGTTTTGAATTTCCAAGCCATAAGCCAAAAATGCAAAAAACAATGCAAGTATTATAAATACAATTATCACAACTTTATACTGTTGCGTAAGATAAGCCATAGCGCCTTTGCGCACATGGGCTGCAATAGTTTTCATTGTGTCTGTTCCTTCCGACTCTTTAAGCATATTGCGAAAAAACACGAAAGCAAAAAGTAATGCTACCACCGAGCATACGGGTATTACCCAAAATAAATAGTTTATCATAAATATTTTTTAATTTTAGTCATTAATATTTTTTGCAAAAATAGAAAATATTTATGAAATATGAAAGAGGTTAGTCGGAAATTGTTTAGTTGTTTTTTGTTGATTTGTTTTTTGTTTTTTGTTGATTTGTTTTTTTTGATTTTTGTTGATTTGTTTTTTCTGTTGATTCTTATCGATTTTTGTCGATTTGAAAAAGCAAACAGATTAAACAGAAAAAAAACGTTAGATTAAATAGTGTCTCTAAGAAAACCAGATAACCAATTATTAAACAAGCACATAAAATTTGATTTTTAAGTTGAATTTTTAGGCAAAAAATTTGGGAGATAACGATAAAATGTGTATATTT
>JAITOP010000261.1 GCA_031289895.1 Prevotellaceae bacterium | reverse complement strand
AATTTTAAAACTTTTGCTATTTTCCATTATTTATATTACTTTTGTGGCAAATTCAAGAATCAGTTATGATAAGCAGACGTTTGTTGAGAATAAAAGTATTGAAAATTTTGTTTGCTCATATAAAATCGGGCAATCAATCGCAATTGGCAGCCGAAAAGGAATTAGCATACAGTATAAAAAAAACTTATGATTTATATCATTATATCTTATTGTTAATTATTGATATAGCCGATTATGCCAAAAATCGCATCGAAATTGGCAAACATAAATATTTGCCAACATCGGAAGAAAAAAATCCGAACACAAAATTTATTGATAATACAGTTATAGAACTGTTTAAACGTAATAAAACCTTGCAAAGTTATATAGAGCAAGGAAAATTAAACTGGGACGATGCAGAATTAATAAAAAAAATATTCAACAATATGTCTAATTCAGAGTATTATAAGGAATATATGCAAAATCCAAAACGCTCGTTTGCCGAAGATAAAAAATTGTTATGTCAAATTCTTGAAAAAGAAATCGAAGACCTTGATTATATTTACACTTTGCTCGAAGAAAAAAATATTTATTGGATTGACGACTTGGGATTTGTGTTAAGTATGGCGATAAAAACCATTAAAAAATTCAAAGCAAATCAGGATAATTACACCGAATTGTTGCCGTTGTACAAAGATGAAAATGACGAAAAATTTGCAATACGACTATTTCGCCGAGTGCTTGCCGATTATGTCAAAACCGAAGCTATAATTGACGAATACACGAAAAATTGGGACTTGGAACGAATTGCTTTTATGGATACCCTGATTTTACAAATGACGCTTGCCGAAGTTCGCGAATTTCCCGAAATACCAATAAATATAAGCATCGACGAATATATTGAAATATCAAAATATTTTAGTTCGCCCACAAGTAGCGCTTTTGTAAACGGTGTGGCTGACAAGATTATAACTCAGGAAATAAAAGAAAAAACGATAATAAAAAACGATGAAAATATATCGGAATAATATTTAAATTATTCTGTATTGATAAAAAATAATAAATTAAAAAAACAAATAAAAATGATGAAATCTTTAATTATTTTAGAAGGAGAAACCGGCGGCGCAGCTGGCGGTGGCTCAATGATGCTTATTATGATGGTTGCAATTTTTGCAGTCATGTATTTTTTTATGATTCGTCCTCAGCAAAAAAAGCAAAAACAAATTGCACAAATGCGTAATGCTTTGCAAAAAGGCGACAAAATTATAACAGCGGGCGGAATTTACGGCATAATTGTCGAGCTGAAAGAAAATTACGTTTTAATTGAAATCGACAAAGATGTAAAAATCCGCGTTGACCGTTCTACAATTTTCAAGGATACAAGCGACATACAGCAAAAGTAAAAACCTTGTTTTCAATTCGAAAATATTTGTACAGTAAACAGATTCTTGTTTTTCTGTTTTTTTTGCTGGCTGCAAGTGTAGGTTGGCTGATGAATAAATTATCGTCCGATTATTTGCGCACAGTATCTTATCATATAGAATTTTACAACAGTAAAGATATGCGCAGAATATTCAAAGTAGAAACCGATGTGCTTGCGCAAATAAATATGAACGGATTTCTGGCAATGCGCTACAAATTTGCAGAACAAAACACAATACGTATAGATATAAGCGATAGGATTTTAGCGAAAACAAAAAATTCTGTTTTATCGGCGGATATTTTTCAGAAAATTTCCGACCAACTTGGTGATGGTAAAAAACTTATAAGCATATCGCCCGATACAATTTTCTTTTCGTATTTCGATTTACAAAACAAGCGTTTGCCCGTAGTTTCTAATTTGAATTTTACATTTGCAAGCGAGTATATGCAAAATGGAAATACCGTGCTAAAGCCCGACAGCATTTGGGTTATAGCCGAACAAAATGTTTTGGATTCGCTTACCGAAATTCAATGTATTGCACAAAAATATGAAAATCTCAACAAATCGCTAAACGGCGTATTAGAAGTTGATTTCCGCAAATTGAATAATATTTCGGTGCAGCAGGAAAAAATAAATTTTCGAATTAATGTAGAACGCTACAGCGAAGTTACAATAACAGTTCCGCTGCAATTGACAAACAAACCCGACAGTTTGGATGTAATGCTTTTTCCACATGATATCGAAATAAAATATCGTGCAAGCACCACCAATATTACAAAAATAAAACCCGCCGACTTCAATCTCACAGCCGATTTTAACGATTTTGAGAAAAGCATCAACGGAAATTTAAAGGTAAATATCCAAACAAAACCAAAGTCAATTTTACAAATTGATTTGTTTCCCGATTTTGTTGAAGTAATTGTAAACAAAAAATAATATGCTCAAAATTGGTTTAACAGGCGGAATAGGAAGTGGAAAAACTCTTGTGTCTAAGGTATTTAACACCATTGGAGTGCCTGTGTTTTGCGCCGATACCGAAGCAAAAAAAATTTATGCCGACACCGAAGTTCGTAACCAAATTATTGATATTTTCGGAAATCAAATTTACATCAACGATACCGATGTAGATAAACAACTTTTGGCATCAAAAATTTTCAGCGACAAAAAACTTCTCGAAAAAGTAAACAATATCATACATCCCGCAGTACATAAGCATTTTGAAACGTGGCTTACACAACAAAAATCACCGTACATAATTCACGAAGCCGCAATTTTATTTGAAAGCGGATTTGATAAATTTATGGACAAAATTATTGTTGTAAATGCGCCGCAGGATTTGCGAATAGCCCGTGTTATGGCACGCGACAAACAATCGTACCAACAAATT
>JAITOP010000177.1 GCA_031289895.1 Prevotellaceae bacterium | reverse complement strand
AATTAAATTAATATTTTTCGTGAATACTTTTAAATCCATCGCCAATAACTTCGTTGGCATCAATTACGGTAACGAAAGCGGCAGGGTCGATATGGCGAATGTATCGGCGCACGGTGGCAACTTCGCGAATGCTTATATTGGTAAAAATTATTTTCTTTTCGTTGCCCGAAAATACTCCCTGTGCGTTTATAAATGTTGCGCCGCGCTCCATATCTTCGGTAATTTTTTTCGATATTTCTTCGTATTTATCTGATATTATCAGAACGGTTTGCGTGGTATTAAATCCTTTCACAACCTTATCGGCAACGGTGCTGCTCACATAAATCACTATCCACGAATAAAGCGGTATCGTCCAGTCGTTGAACGCAATAAGCGCAATAAGCACAACCACCGAATCAACAATAATAAGTGCCGAACCTATCGACAAATGCAAATATTGTTTTAATATTGTTGCGATAATATCGGTGCCGCCGGATGTGGCTTTGGTTTTGAAGATTATGCCAAGTCCTATGCCGATAATTACTCCGCCAAAAACGGCTTGAACAAAAAATGTTGACGGGTCGGCAATCAGCGGGTCGTATTTGTAAAGAAATTCCATCACCGAAATTGATAGCGATAATGATATTATCCCGACCAAAGTTTTTGCGCCGAATTTAGGTCCCAGCACTAACGTTCCGATTAGCAACAAAGGCAAATCAAAGCAAATTCCCGAAAGTCCAATCGGAAAGTTAAAATGATGATGTAAAATTATAGCAATTCCATACACTCCGCCCGGGGCAAGCTTTAACGGCGAAACAAATACCACAAAGCCCACCGACATTATAAACGAGCCTGTAATTATCAATATGTATGATGTTAAATTTTCTTTTGTAAAATTAAATTTCGGCATATTTTGTATTTTGCTGCAAAATTAATACATTTGCCCGAATAATTCTAAAATTAAGATAAAATGAAAGCAAAAAATAGTTTGGCAAAAGCCATTTTTATATGTGCGGCTGTGTGTTCTGTCGCCTTTATATCGTGCGAAAAAAGCGATGTTAAATCCGACAATAATTATGTTAACAGTTGGATTTTGGATACTATGCAAATATATTATTTCTGGAACGAGCAAATTCCTCAAAATCCTAATAAAGAACAAGCTCCCGATGATTTTTTCCACTCGCTGTTGTATAAATACAGTCAATTAGACGGCGACAGATTTTCGTGGATTCAAGAAAATTATGTCGATTTATTGAACAGTTTGAGCGGAGTAAGTTCGGGCGATATTGGATTTGAATATACTTTGTACCGATATAACAGTACCGCCGTTTTTGGCGAAGTGCTTTATGTTAAGCCGGGTACAAACGCTAAGGCGCAAGGTGTAAAACGCGGCGATGCCTTTCTGAAAATTGACGGAACAGCAATGGATTTATCTAATTATCAATCGTTATTGCAAAAAAATCCGATGAACATAACTTTTGCCGAACCTGTACTTGTAGGCAATAACATAAGTTTTAACAACGAAAAAACGGTTGCGATAACAAAAGCCCAATATACCGAAAATCCAGTATTTTTCGATTCTGTTTATAACGAAAACGGTAAGAAAATCGGATATTTGGTTTACAATTTTTTTGCATCTGACGGAGGCAACAATTCGGCGCAATATGATAAAAATCTTAATGCTGTATTTGCAAAATTCAAATCGGCAGGAATTGATAATTTAATTGTTGATTTGCGATATAATTCGGGCGGTTCAACAACTTCGGCAACACGCTTGGCAAGCATGATTGTGAGGTCGTTAAACACAAATAACATTTTTTATATTCTCAGATTTAATAGCCTTTTAGAAGGATATTGGGGACAGGAAAAAGAAAAATTTGTATCCAGCATAAATACTGAAAATATAAATAATGTAGGCGATAATTTGCAGAAAATCTGCTTTATAACATCAGGCTGGACAGCATCGGCAAGCGAAATGGTGATAAGCGGAATAAAACCGTTTATGAACGACAAAATAATAATTGTAGGCGACACAACCGTAGGAAAATCATACGCATCCGTAAGTTTCTACAACATGAACGACACGCGAAACAAATGGGGACTTCAACCGCTTATAGCAAAATACACAAACGGTAGCGGCGACGAAGTGCCTGCCACAGGAATTATTCCACATTATGTTTTAAACGAAAGTTCGATAATGCCCAAAAAGCAAATCGGCGACCCCAACGAAGACCTGCTAAAAGCCTCCATAGCAATAATTTCAGGACTATCGCCAACTCAAAAAATGCAAAAAGCAACGACAACAAAAAACCAAATAATAATAGGAACATCCATCAACAAAAAAGCATACAGCAACCAAGCGGTTTTGGATAGAGTTAGGAAGAATTAAGAATTAGGAGTTAAGAGTTATTGTTGAAATAATATTTAAATGCGTTTGATATTATTGAAAATTTAATTAAAAAATTACTGAATCCAAAGGATTCAAATGTTTATAGAAAACGAATGCTACACATCATCTCCGACCCCGTATGGGGTCGAACAATGGGGGTATTTGTTACATTTCTACCAACATATAATTCCTATCGGGATTTTTTTTGTTTTCTGTTATAATTTGTTTATTTTTCATCACTAAACGAAAATTATTGCGTTATTAATTCAACTTTCACAAGACAAGAATTTGCGATATATTAAACCTAATTTTCCAACAAAACAACCTCAGTAACAATATATTGAAAAAATAACGACCTCATTACCTCATTGTAATATCAAAATATAATTTGAATGAGGTAATGAGGTTTTGGATGGATTAATTTTAGGCTACTGAGGTGGTTTTGTTTGAAAAATTAGGTATAAATGAGGGTAATGACTAAAATATTTATAATCACAATATTGTAAAGGTGAAAAATCACAAATATATTTTAAAATCAATAATATAAAGAACTTGCGAAAGTTGGATATATTAATATTTAATATTAGTCTTTTTTAATGCATCTAACTCCTTTTTATGTTGTTTTTTAAACTTATCTGTAAATTCATATCTTAATATAGTATTATAGTATCTATCTAATGGATATGATGGTCTTTTAACTTCAGAATGCTTTAATGTTATTTTCAATCCCCTACTTTCATCTATCCAATTAGTTGTTTCAAGACTTTCTTCCGCGTTAACAGAGATACCGTCTTCATATTTAAATGTTATTTCATTTGTAATAGTGCTTGTTTCGCTATAACCATATAGAGATTGATATTTTAATCGAATGTCAAAATACATATCCATCTCTGGAATAAATTCTCCGGGATAATAAGCGGTAATATAATTGTCTGCTGCTTCTTTTGTTGCAACATAAGCATATCCGTTATGTTCCCATGTTGGAAAATATGTTTTAAAGTAAATATTTAACGCAGTAACGGTCGCAGAATAATTGAATTCAGTTTGAGGTACGATTATACATAAATAACTTATATCTTCTGTACCATATTTTGTTTTGAATTCTTTATATGGATAATGTTGGGTTATAGTTCCATTTATCTTTGTTATAAACGAATCTAATTCTTTTTTGCTTTTAAGATATTGAAATTGTTCATTCAATTCTCCTAATGTCTGACCTATACAAAGCCCCATAAATGTTGGTTGTTTTAGAGGGAGTTTTTCTTCATCGCAAGATAATATTGTCAAGATAACTACTACTATCACTAATGTATATGTTATATTTTTCATATTATTAATATTAGTTTTTTCATTAATAGATTCCT
>JAITOP010000142.1 GCA_031289895.1 Prevotellaceae bacterium | reverse complement strand
GAATACAGAATACCAAAAATTACAACATCGTCTGCCGACTCTCCGCCTCTGCTCCGCTGTTTATTTTTTTAACAAGACCTTGCAATACTGTGCCGGGACCTAATTCAACAAAATGAGTTGCTCCGTCGGCGCACATATTTTGTACGGTTTGTGTCCAGCGCACGGGCGAAGTGAGTTGCTGTATCAGATTTTCTTTAATTTCATTTGCATAGATATATGGTTTTGCATCAACGTTTTGATAAACGGGACATACAGGCGGCGAGAACTGCGTTGCCTCAATAGCGTCTTTCAGTTCGATACGCGCCGACTCCATTAATGGCGAATGAAACGCTCCGCCAACTTGCAAAACAAGTGCACGCCGCGCTCCGGCTTCTTTCAGTTTCACACAAGCGGCTTCAACTGCTGCCACTGCGCCCGAAATCACCAACTGCCCCGGACAGTTATAATTTGCAGGAACAACAATTCCGTCGATGTCGGCGCAAATTTCTTCAACTTTCGAATCGTCCAAGCCAAGCACAGCAGCCATCGTTGACGGCTCTTTTTCGCACGCTTTTTGCATTGCATTTGCACGTGCGGCAACAAGTTTCAAACCATCATCAAACGACATTGCACCGGCTGCCACAAGAGCCGAAAATTCGCCAAGCGAGTGTCCTGCAACCATATCGGGTTTGAAATCGGCAAGCATTTTTGCAAGAATCACCGAATGTATAAATATTGCAGGTTGTGTAACTTTTGTTTGTTTCAAATCGGCATCCGTACCTGCAAACATTAAATCGGTGATACGAAAACCCAGAATATCATTCGCTTTTTCAAACATTTCTTTTGCCTGTTCAAAATTATCGTAAAGGTCTTTGCCCATTCCTGCAAACTGCGCTCCCTGACCGGGAAATATATATGCTTTCATTCTTTTTACGTTATTTTTGTTATTAATATTTTTTTGCAAAGATATGAAAAATAGTCGTAAGTCAAAAGTTGAAGATGTCATGCAAGCATAGTGATGATAAATAAATTATAAAAGATGACAAAAAAATCCCGTTAGGTATTATTGTTGGTAGAAATGGAAAATCCCCCATTGTTCGACCCCGTACGGGGTCGGAGGCGGTGTGGACATTCGTTTTCTACCAACATTTGAATCCTAACGGATTCAGTCCTTCTATAATTTGTTTATTTTTCATCACTAAATTTGCGCACAAAATCAAGCCGGGTGTAGTATAACATTGTCAATTTTCTATTTCAACAATAACATTTGAAGATGATAATTTGTAAAAATTGCTTTTATTTTTTGTTCAATATTATTTTTTTACTATCTTTGCAGCCCAAATTTGTGAAAAATTTAAAATTATATAAAAATGAAAAAAGAAATTCATCCATCGGGTTATCGCGTAGTGGCATTCAAAGATATGTCGAACGAACATATTTTTTTAACGCGCTCGTCGGTTCATACAAAAGAAACTATCAGTGTTGATGGTGTTGAATATCCTTTGTATAAACTTGAAATTTCAAACACATCACACCCCTTTTATACAGGCAAAATGAAACTTGTAGATACAGCGGGTCGTGTTGATAAGTTTATGAACCGCTACAAAAACTACGCAAACAAAAGCAAATAATTTTGCTGTTTGCAAACAAATTTTACCTCGACTTCAGGTCGGGGTTTTTTGTTGAATGTTTCAAAATATTTACTCCAAAAAAAATATTTTGGCACACAGTATGCTATATTGAAATAATAGTTTTATATTTGAATAATTTTTTATAGACTGTTGTTGCTGTTTTAATAACTGATATTGAAATATTTAAATACAAATAAGATAAAATAATATTAATCAAAGTAAATACTTTGTTAAAGAAATGACGAGGTTTTGCTGACAAATTGACTGAAAAATTATGGCTGTTGACATAAAATTACGACAAATTTTCCTCGAAGGAGACGATGTAGAAAGTGTAAATTATATTCCTCTTTCGTTTGACGAAGATTTTGCAAAAATAAATACCAAAGATTTACCCGAATCTTTACCAATATTAACGTTACGAAATTCGGTGCTTTTTCCCGAAATTCTTATACCTATAACTGTAGGTCGCGAAAAATCAATAAAACTTGTTCGCGAAATTTATTCTACATCAAAAATTCTGGGCGCGGTGGCACAATCAGATTCGAAAATTGATAATCCTACAAAAAAAGATTTAAACAAAATTGGTACTGTTGCCCGTATTCTCCGAATTTTAGAAATGCCCGATGGCGCAATAACAGCCGTTTTGCAAGGCGTTAAACGTTTCGAAATAAGAGATATTATTGACGAAGACCCTTATTTTGTTGCAAATGTAAAATATCTTAGCGAAGAAAAACCTAAAATGCCTAACGAAAATTATGACGCAATCATAAGTTCGGTAAAAGATATTGCAGTGCAAATTATACGGCAATCGCCAATGCCACAAGAAGTTATTTTTGCAATTAAAAATATCGAACGCCGCGGTTTTCTGATAAATTATATAGGCTCAAATCTTGATATTACACACAACGTAAGCGACCAGCAAGCCCTGCTCGAAATAGGAAATTTGAAAGACCGGGCATTAAAATTGCTTGAAATATTACAGAAAGAACTGAAACAACTCGAAATAAAAAACGATATTCAACGCAAAGTTCGTCACGAAATTGACCAGCAACAACGCGAATATTATTTGCATCAGCAAATGAAAACAATTCAGGACGAATTGGGCGAAAATCCTGCCGAACAGGATATTGCAGAACTACGCGAACGTGCAAAAACAAAAAAATGGAGCGACGAAACAGGCGAATTTTTTGAAAAAGAAACTGCCAAACTCGAAAGAATGAACCCTGCGGTTGGCGAATTTTCGGTTCAACTAACTTATCTGCAACTGTTGCTCGACCTGCCTTGGAACGAATATACCGAAGACAGTCTTGACATAAAAAAAGCACAAAAAATATTAGACGAAGACCATTACGGACTTGATAAAGTAAAAGACAGAATTTTGGAATATCTTGCCGTAATAAAACTGAAAAATGATTTGAAATCGCCAATAATTTGCCTGTACGGACCTCCGGGAATAGGAAAAACATCGTTGGGAAAATCAATTGCACGAGCCATAGGACGCGAATTTGGAAGAATATCGCTTGGCGGATTGCACGACGAAGCCGAAATTCGCGGACATCGCAAAACATATATCGGCGCAATGCCCGGACGAATTATTCAAACCATAAAACGCTGCAAATCTGCAAATCCCGTAATAATTCTTGACGAAATAGACAAAATAGGAAACGATTTCAGAGGCGACCCTGCATCGGCATTGCTCGAAGTGCTTGACCCTGAGCAAAATTCAACATTTCATGATAATTATATTGACTTAAATTTTGATTTGTCGAAAACAATGTTTATCACTACAGCCAACAATATCGGAACAATAAATCCCGCTTTGCGCGACCGTATGGAAATGATTCCGATGAGCGGATATTTGGTTGAAGAAAAAATAGAAATTGCAAAACGTCATCTTATTCCAAAACAATTGGATGCACACGGAATCAAACCCGACACAATAGTCCTAAATAATGATGTGATAGAAATAATTATCGAATCATATACAAAAGAATCGGGCGTGCGCTCACTCGACAAACAAATTGCAAAAGTTGCCCGCTATTATGCCAAACAAATTGCGCTAAACGAGAGGATAACGTCTAAAATATCCAAAGAAAAAATAAGAGAAATACTTGGTGTTCCGATATTTACAAAAGATGAATATCAAGGTAACGATTTTGCGGGCGTTGTTACAGGACTTGCGTGGACAGAACTTGGCGGCGAAATTCTTTTTATCGAAACAAGTTTAAGCAAAGGCAAAGGCAAACTTACTATCACCGGAAATTTAGGAGAAGTGATGAAAGAATCGGCTTTGATAGCGCTTGAATACGTAAAAGCACACGCCGATATGTTTAATATTGATTATTCTGTTTTCGAAAAATGGGACATTCACCTTCACGTTCCCGAAGGCGCAATACCCAAAGACGGACCTTCGGCGGGAATTACAATGGCAACGGCAATAGCATCGGCATTCACGCAACGCAAAGTGCGCAAAGGAATTGCAATGACAGGCGAAATAACGTTGCGCGGAAAAGTTCTTCCCGTAGGCGGAATTAAAGAAAAAATTCTTGCAGCAAAACGCGCCGGAATCAACGACATTGTGCTATCAAAAGACAACGAAAAAGATATAAACGAAATAAAAGCGATATACGTAAAAGGTATCAAATTTAATTATATAGAAACAATTACAGACGTTTTCAATTTCGCCCTGCTTAAAGAAAAAGTTAAAAATGCGGTGAATATTGAGTAATTATTTTTGTAAACACAGTATAATTCTTTTAATGTTATTTCACTATTGTAATAAATAGATTTATAGATAACTAACAAAATTACAAGCGGGTTTATAAAAAACCGCTTTGACTATTGGAGTTAATAAAAAACAACAAGCATAATAATTTGATTAGCAGTATTTTAATTTTATAATTAAAATTTTAACTGTCATTTTATAATTGTTATGTGAATTATTTGTACTTTTGCAGTGAATAATCAATTATTCTTGTTAACAAAATAAAATAAAGACATGACAGCATTAGAAATATTTTTTGCAGCTATTGCAGCGGTAGGCACTATACTCGGTGGTGTTTTTATTATATTAAAATC
>JAITOP010000047.1 GCA_031289895.1 Prevotellaceae bacterium | reverse complement strand
AAATTTATTAAAATGAGTATTTTTAGAAAATAATTAATACTTTATTCTTTTATACATCTTACCGAATAAGCATCGGCTCGCGAAGCATTAAAAAACATCATTACGGCAATAGCATCGCTTCCATTATAGTTTTTGGTCTGAAACGAAAGCGGTACAAAACTTGTTCCATTGCTATTGTTATAAGGCGCATTACTCCAATACGTACCCCAATATCCACTCACACTTCCCATAAGCATAGCGTATTGTCCATCAAAACGAGCTGCTGCCGGAAAATACGAAGAAACATTTTCGCCGGGTTTAAACACCCAACCGTAATCGTAATCACTAATATCTAAAACGCCATTATTATCAATATCTACTATGTTAAAATCGGAAATATTGTACGCCATATTATACGCATTTAGTGTTGCAAAATTTTTGAAAACATCAACAGGCGGAACTCGCCAACCAACAGGACACGGGTCGTAACACGATTTTGCGCCTTTGTTGATATAATTATTTGCGCTGTCTTTTGCGTTGCCATTGGGATTTCCCCACAACGCATTTTCACTTTTATCGGCTTTAAGCCAATCGCGCGATGCAGGATATTGCGCATAATTCGACAGGCATACGGTCGGATTTTGTATAGCGTAAACGAGATTATTATTTGTTAAATCCGTCCAACTCGAATTTTGTATTGAAATTTCATTGCCCTGCATATCGTAAAGCGGTGCGCTGACTGTTGTTGTGTTTCCTGTTAATGTTGCTGCGGCAGGAAAAGGGTCTTTGCGTCCCCATTGGTACAACATACCGTAACTTTTGGGATTTGCACGCTCATCGGTTAATGCGCCCAAATTTAGATTCATAATTTCATATCCCGTTTCCGAATTTAACGAAATTATTTCTGTCGCCGGCATCCATATATGCCAACTCCATAAAATGTTATCGGCATCATCGCACACAGCAATAAGCGCATTGCCATGTACAAAGGTTTCGGGAGTTGTAAAAATTACCCGTGTTTTTGTTTTGTCTAATTTGACGGAAGAAATAAGTCCTGCGCCATTGTTAAAATAATCTTGCCACAAAAGTTTTGCCGATTCGGGCGCAATCGCAGCATTGTTTGTGTGAAAAACCGCGCCGCCAATTATACCCGCATCCCCATTGCCTATTACGTTTGCCGAAAACGAATAAGTTCCCGGTTGTGTTACAATATAACTGTTGGATGTTGCGTTTTCGCTGAGATTTGTTAGTCCGGGCTGTTTTACGGTTATGATTTTTGATTTTTCGCCTGCCAAAACCGTTACCGTAGCATCTTCCACCGCTTCAAAATTTTCGTTCAGACTACACGAAATTGAAAATCTGCCATCAAGTTTTTCGACAATGCACCAATCTTTATTTGATACAACAGTCCAATCTGCAACATTTGTTTCAACAATAACTTCAACAACACCGCCATTTGCCGAAAACACAATTATATCCGAATCGGTAACAACGTCTAAAACAGGTTCGGGCAGTTTATAGTTATCGCAAGCAATAAACGCTATACTTGCAAAATACATAATAAAATTTAAAAATTTTCTCATAATTTTTTAATTAATTTAATACGTTAATAATACATCTGACTTTATAAAATCAGAAAAATTTTGCAAAAGTAACATTTTTTAATGTAATTTATTTACCTCGCATTTCATATTTTGCTGATAGTTTTTATTGCTGATTTATTTAATCGCCAATTTAATAAAAACATATACGGCACACAACAAACAGCAAAGAAAACAAATAATTTTACAGCAAGCGTTAAAAAAAAGATATTTTAAAAATATTTGTCAATAAAATAAAGTTTACTATCTTTGCACTCCCATTTTGGAGAGATGGCAGAGTGGTCGATTGCGGCGGTCTTGAAAACCGTTGAACCGCGAGGTTCCCGGGGTTCGAATCCCTGTCTCTCCGCAAAAATTAGGCTCAAGCCCTGCAAATTTTACGATTTGTGGGGCTTATTTTCGTTAAAAACAGAATAAAATTTTATGCCGAATAAAATTTTTGTAAATATCGCTTAATAAAGAATTTAGACACACATATTTCGTCAAAAAATATCCTCTGAAACAACATAATTTGAAAAAAAATATTGTAGAAACATAATTTTTATTAATTTTGTCCCCCAAAACTTGGTATATTTTGTGCCTTGACAGATTTATTAATTATGTGAAATTTAAAATAAATTAAAATGAAAAAAGTAGTGTTGACAGTAGCTATTATTGGGTTATTCTCATTTAATTCTTATTCGCAAGAAGATGTAAATAAGGCTATAGAGCTTTACAATCAGGTTGTAGAAACCGCAAAATCAGAAGATTATGTTTCCGCCATAGCAAAAGCTAATGAAGCGTATTCTATCGCTAAAGCTGCTCCCGAAGGAGCCGAAGAGGTTAAGGCTAACCTCGAAAAAATCATTCCTCAACTGTATATCAGCAAAGCAAAACAATCGTTCGACAACAAAAAGTTCGCCGATGCTTTGACTGAATTTAATCATACTGCTGAGGAAGCACAAGAATTCAACAATACCGAAATCCTGAAGGATGCTGTTGAATTTATTCCGAAAGTATATGTGGCTCAAGCCGATGAGTTGTTCAAAAACAATGATTTTGACGGAGCTGTGGGAGCAGCTGACAAAGCATTGGCTATTGATTCGTCAAATGCACAGGTTTATCTGCTTAAAGGCGCCTCATTGTTGAAACTCGGAAACAATACGGAAGCTGTCGCAACGTTAGAAAAAACGATTGCTGTTGCAAAT
>JAITOP010000032.1 GCA_031289895.1 Prevotellaceae bacterium | reverse complement strand
GCAAAAATATCTTCTATTGCGCCTATGCCGGCTACCGATTTGAATTTTCCTTGTTGTTGGTAATAATCGGCAAGTACTGATGTTTGATTGTTGTATGTGTCGATGCGGTTTTTCACTATGCTAACATCTTGGTCGTCGCTGCGTTGCGATATTTTTCCGCGTTCGATAATTCTTTTTATTATTTCTTCATCGTGTACATCAATAGCAATCATTAACGATATTTGTTGATTTTCGTCAGTCATAATTTCGTCGAGTTTGCGGGCTTGTGCAATTGTTCGCGGAAATCCGTCGAAAATAATTCCTACGCTATCGTTTTTCATGTTTTTTATTCGCGAGCGTACCATTTCGGCAACTATTTCGTCGGAAACAAGTTGTCCGCTGTCGATAATTGCTTTGGCTTTCAAACCTATATCGGTGGCGCGTTTTATCTCATCTCTAAGCATATCGCCTGTTGATAAATGTATGAATTTGTATTTTTCAACCAGCAGTTGGGCTTGCGTGCCTTTTCCTGCTCCGGGGGGACCAAAAAGTAAAATGTGTTTCATCTTTTTATTTTTTATTCTGTAATTTTATAAATATCTTTCAAATTTCTTCCAAGTTCGTTATAATCAAGCCCGAATCCTACAATAAAATCGTTTGGAATTTCCATTGCCACGTAGTCCAGTGCCAGCGATTTTTTGTAAACCTGAGGTTTCAGCAGCAATGTTGCAATTTTCACCTGTTTTGGGCTGTGATTTGTTGTAAGCATTTGGTGAAGTTTTGTGATAGTTGTTCCCGTATCAACAATATCTTCAACTAAAATAATTGTTCTGCCGTCGATATTTTTGTTCAAACCAAGCACTTCAAGCAGTTCGCCTTTCGATTGTGTGCCTTCGTACGACGATACCCGCACAAAAGTAAGTTCGCAATCGAAATCAAGATATTTCATCAAATCTGCCAAAAACATAAACGCACCGTTGAGTACGCCAACAATCATCGGAACATTTTCGTCAGCCATATCGGCATTGATTTTTTTCGCAAGCGCGGCTATCGAACCCTCAATAGTTTCGTAATTAATGTATCTTTTAAATTTTTTATCACCAAGTGTTATTGTATCCATAATCAAAAAATTTTATATAGTATTTTGTAATTAAATACGAAAATAATACTATTTTTGCGATTTGTAATAAAAATCAAGATAAAAATTGAAATTAATAATATTGTGATTGGATGTATAAATGGCGTTAATCTTAACATTCATAAGGTATTTTTAAATGTTTTATCGATTTTTAAAAATATTAAAATAATTAACAAAACAATGTATTATGAAACCAATTGTTAGTATCATCATGGGCAGCACATCGGATATGCCGATAATGCAGGATGCTGCCGAATTTTTAAACGAAATGCAAATTTCTTTCGAGATTAATGCTTTGTCGGCGCATCGTGTGCCAGACGCTGTGACTGAATTTGCAAAAAACGCCAAACAGCGCGGAATACAAGTAATAATTGCAGCGGCAGGCGGCGCAGCTCATTTGCCCGGAGTAATTGCTGCGTCAACAATTTTGCCCGTAATAGGAGTGCCAATAAAATCAAACAATTCGGTTGAAGGATTGGATTCTATTCTTTCTATTTTGCAGATGCCTGCTGGTATTCCTGTGGCTACGGTTGCTCTGAACGGTGCAAAAAACGCAGCAATTCTGGCAGCACAAATTTTATCGCTCGCCGACAGTGATATTGCCGAAAAAATTAAAAAGTTCAAAACAGATTTGGCAAACAAAATCACAAAAGCAAATGCTGATTTGGCAGATATAAAGTTTGAATATAAAACGAATTGAAAAAAAATATTTCTGTAAACGTCAATTTATAGTATTCATTAACTAACTTGAATATGGAGATGTGTGGTGTTAACATCGGGCGATGTAGAATGTTAACATCGAATGATGTTAGATGCTCACATCAATCGAATGATGTTAGATACTCACATCTAATTTGAAATTCTCAGTTATTTATTAATTGCTTGTATGCTCCTGCGTGAAACTCAAATTTCGGCGTATATTTTCTTCCACGAATGGTTAATACCAAACTGTCGTCTTGTAAAAATGTACGGATAAGACTTGATGCATAAGCAAAATCCAAATGCTGCATCTTTTATACTTGTTAAAAATCAGGTATCATTTCTTTCAAATCAGGTAAGATATATTCTTCTACTACTGTATTGTTCAAAATAACACTACAAGTCTTTCCGTCCCATTCAATATTATCAAAAAATTCGGTACTTGTTTTAAACCATATATAAATTTTATCATATTGAGATTGTATATCCATTTTATAAATCCCCTATTGCATTAAGTTCAATGGTCTTGCGTTTGTCATCGTATTACTTTTTTGCAAATTTACATGAAATATTTGAAATTCTATATCAATACATAAAAAAAGAATGTGCTTGCCATTACAACAAACCAAAAAAAAATTATCAACAAAAACCAAATTTTTCATAACCGCTGACACAAATAAACAAGAATTTTATATTATTCAACCTGAATTTGATGCTGATTATTTTGGTTATATTTAAATAAAAAGATAAAAAATTGCATAAGAATAAAAAAAAATGTACATTTGTTATCATATTTTGAATAACATAAAGTAATGGAGCATAATAAATATGCCGATGTTTCGCTTGCCGGCGAACTAAAAAAGTATTTTGGGTTCGATTCATTCAAAGGAAATCAGGAAGAGATTATCCGCAATGTTTTGAATGGTAACGACACTTTTGTATTAATGCCAACAGGTGGCGGAAAATCGCTGTGCTACCAACTGCCGGCTTTAATAATGGACGGTACATGTATAATAATATCGCCGCTTATTGCATTAATGAAAAATCAGGTTGATTCTATACGCGGGTTTAGTATCGACGAGGGTATTGCTCATTTTCTTAACTCGTCGCTCAACAGGGCGCAGATTACAACGGTAAGACAAAATGTGGTTGAAGGACATACAAAAATGTTGTACGTAGCGCCCGAATCTCTTACAAAAGAAGAAAATATCCAATTTCTGAAACAAATAAAAATATCATTTTATGCAATCGACGAGGCGCATTGTATTTCGGAATGGGGACACGATTTTCGCCCCGAATATCGCCGAATACGCGCGATTGTAAGCGAAATAGGAATTGCACCTATAATTACACTTACTGCAACAGCAACTCCCAAAGTGCAACACGATATTCAAAAAAATCTTGGAATGATGAATGCAACTGTTTTCAAATCGTCATTTAATCGCCCTAATTTGTACTACGAAGTTCGCCCAAAAGTAAACGCAGTAAGAGAAATTATAAAATTTATAAAAAATAACGAAGGAAAATCAGGAATAATTTATTGCCTAAGCCGAAGAAGAGTTGAAGACCTTGCCGAAATACTGAAAATAAACGGAATAAAAGCATTGGCATATCATGCAGGAATGGACTCGGTTACACGCTCCGAAAATCAAGATAAATTTTTGATGGAAGAAGTAGATGTTATCGTTGCAACCATTGCATTCGGAATGGGAATAGACAAGCCCGATGTGCGCTTTGTTATGCACTTTGATGTTCCTAAAAGTCTTGAAGGATATTATCAGGAAACGGGCAGAGGCGGACGCGATATGGGCGAAGGACAATGTATAGCATTTTACAGTTACAAAGATATTGCGCGGCTCGAAAAATTTATGCAAGGCAAACCCATAGCCGAGCAGGAAATAGGAAAACAACTGCTGCTCGAAATAGTTTCGTATGCCGAATCGTCGGTGTGCCGCCGAAAAACGCTGCTTAATTATTTCGGCGAAGAATACGAACAGACTAATTGCGGCAGCTGCGACAACTGTTTGCATCCCAAAGAAAAATTTGAAGGCAAAGAAGATATGCAACTCGTGCTTGAATTAATATTGAAAGTGAAAGAACAATTTAAAGCCGAACATATTGTAAATATTATTTGCGGCGAACGAAATTCAATAACAAAATCGTATAAACACGAAGAACTTGAAGAATTTGGAATAGGCGCAGAACAAAGCCCCAACTATTGGAACGCAATTATTCGTCAAGCTTTGATTCTTCATTTTGTTGATAAAGATATTGAAAATTACGGCTTGTTGCGGATAAGCGAAAAAGGTTACGAATTTTTGGAAAACCCATATTCGTTAATGCTTACACTCGACCACGAATATGCCGAAGGCGATGATGATGAAGATTTATTCGACACAAAAAACGGCGGTGGCGGCGCTGCCGACGAAGAACTGTTTGCAATGCTTAAAGATTTGCGAAAATCAATTTCAAAAAAATTAAACCTTCCGCCGTTTGTACTTTTTCATGATACGTCTCTCGAAGATATGGCAACACAATATCCGATAACTATTGACGAGCTTAAAAATTGTCAGGGCGTAGGCGAAGGCAAAGCAAAAAAATACGGACAGGAATTTGTTGAACTCATAGAAAAATATGTTGAAGAAAAAGAAATTGAACGACCTCAGGATATGGTTATTAAATCGATGGGACACAAATCGGGAGCAAAAGTTTTTGTTATACAAAGCATAGACCATAAATTGCCGCTCGACGAACTTGCTCAGGCAAAAAATGTTGAAATGGACGAACTGCTCACCGAAATTGAAGCCATAGTAAGCTCAGGAACAAAATTAAACATTGATTATTATATCAATTATAATATCGACGACGATAAACGCGATGAAATTTATGACTATTTCCGCAACGAAGCCACAAGCGAATCGCTTGAAGAAGCAATGAACGAACTTGATGGCGACTATACCGAAGAAGAAGTACGATTGATGAGAATAAAATTTATGTCGGAATTTAATT
>JAITOP010000024.1 GCA_031289895.1 Prevotellaceae bacterium | reverse complement strand
TTTAAGAAATATTGTTTCTGTGGGCGTATCTTCTTTTTGGTACACAGGTATTATTTATAATTATGATATTCCGGGACTTGTTGCAGGGCTTGTTCCAAATTCGCCTGCCGACAAAGCAGGAATTAAGACAGGTGATAAAATTCTTGAAACATTGACAGCATCAGGAAAGAGCAATGAAATGTTTAAAAAACCTATTGAAAAAATTAATAAATGGGGGCTGTTATATACATATCCAAAAATAGACAATTCAAAAGGTATTATTTTTACAATACAAAGAGCAGATAAGTCAAAAGCAAAAATTACAGTATATCCTGAAAAAATCGTTTATGAATGGTTGGCTAAAAAGTGATTTTTACATAAGTTCTCGTTTGCAGAGGCTTTGTTAAAAGTGTTTTTATTCACAAAGATTATACAAAACAGTTACCAAAACACTTATTTTCAAAAGCCGTCCTTAGTAGCAAAAATTAGCCCCGACATTCTACCCTTATTCCCTTATTTACAACATTTCAATAAGGGAATAAGGGTATGTGTTACCTGTTTTCGGCTACTAAGGGAACTTTATATAAATAAGGGTTTTATATGTTTTTTATTTTCTATATCTAAATCGGTATTTTGATAACTGTTTAGTATAAATCGGTATTTTGATATATATTTTGTTTTAAACCTCATTTCAATTCAAAAGTAATTTTTGATTTAATATCTGCCGACGAACTTCCTATCCATGCTTCAAATTCGCCTGATTCGGCAATCCATTCGCCTTTATTATTGTCGTAAAAACTTAGTGATTCGCGGTCTATTGTAAATGCAACGATTTGTTCTTCACCTGCTTGCAGATATATTTTTTTGAAACCTTTGAGTTCTTTCAGCGGACGCGGCAACGACGATTTTTTATCGCTGATATACAGTTGCACCACTTCGGCGCCGTCGCGTGTACCTATATTTTTTACAGGTATAGTTACTTTCAGTTTTTCGTTTGCCGCAATTTTGTTTTTATCAGCCGTAGCCTTGCCGTAATTGAAAGTAGTATAACTTAAACCGTGTCCGAATGCAAACAGCGGGCTTATATTTTCCTTATCTAACCAGCGATAGCCTACAAAAATATCGTCTTTGTATGTTTCGTTTTCGCCGTCTCCCGGATAGTCGCCTGCTGTGTGCGCTCCGTTATCTTGCAAGCGCACAGGAAAGGTAAACGGCAATTTTCCCGAAGGATTTACATCTCCGAATAATATGGCTGCCAGCGCATTTCCTGCCTCTGTTCCGTTGTACCATGCTTCTACTATTGCGGGCGTTTGTTTCACCCATGGCATTGCCACTGCGTTTCCGCTGATAATGATTACCGCAGTTTTAGGATTTGTTTTTACCAATTCTGCAATTAAAACATCTTGTTCGTATGGTAAGTCAAGAGTTTTGCGGTCGTCGCCTTCGCTGTCCTGTTCGTTATTTTTATTCAGACCACCAATTATTATCACTATATCGGCATCACGCGCTGCTGCAATAGCCTCGTTGCGCAAGGCTGCGGCATCTATGTTTTTTTGCTCCGGTTCTTTTGCATTTTTCACATCTTGTTCCTTAGTAGTCGGAGATTCGTAGCCGACAACATATTTCACTTCCGCACGATTGCCTACACGTGCCTGTATGCCAGCCAGCGGCGATATTTCATATTTCGCTTTAAGCGATGATGAACCTCCGCCAACGGTCATAGATTTCACCGCATTTTCGCCGACTATCAATATCTTTTTTGTTGTATTTAAATCAACAGGCAACAGATTATTATTGTTTTGCAACAACACAATTCCTTCTTCGGCAATTTTACGTCCGGCAGCCGCATGTTCAGGCGAACCGAAAGAACCGTAACTGCTGTTGGCTGACATATTAGTTCTGAAAATAAGTCGAAGAATGCGGCGCACTTTATCATTCAACTGTTCTTCGCTTGTTTCTCCTTTTTTCAACATTGCACGATAAGGCTCTGCCAAAAAATATTTGTCGTAACCATTACTTTTATCCCAAGTCATTCCATTTGTCCAAGTTCCAAATTCCATATCCAGTCCATTGTTGATGGCTTCTTTTGTATCGTGAACTCCGCCCCAATCTGATATTACAACGCCATCGAAATCCCAGTCGTGTTTAAGAATATCGTTGAGAAGATATTGATTATGACAGCAATGTTGTTCTTTATAACGATTGTACGAACCCATGATAGCCCATGCCTTTCCTTGCTGAACGGCTGCTTTAAATGCAGGCAGATAAATTTCGTGCAAAGCGCGGTCGCTAACTATCACATTAATATGGTCACGATATTTTTCCTGATTGTTTAATGCAAAATGCTTAACGCAAGCTGCCACATTATTAGACTGTACACCGCGAACGTATGGAACAACCATAGAAGACGACAAAAAAGGGTCTTCGCCCATGTATTCAAAATTTCGTCCGTTGAGCGGCGTGCGGTAAATATTAACACCGGGACCTAATAATACGTTTTTCTTACGGTAGCGAGCCTCTTCGCCAATGTTTTTGCCGTAGAGTTCTGCTAAATCTGTATTCCACGTTGCAGCCAATGCCGTTAAAGCGGGAAAAGCGATGCAAGAATCGTTTGTCCAGTCTGCGCCGTACCATTCATCCCACAATACTTCGGCACGAATGCCGTGAGGACCGTCGCTCATCCAGTTTTCGGGAATACCAAGACGCGGCACTCCGGGCGAACTGAATTTAGATTGTGCATGCAGAACAGCCACTTTTTCTTCAAGGGTCATTCGCTGCAAAGCATCTTCTATTCGGTCTTCGATGTTTGCATTGGGGTTTAAATATATTGGCGTCGTTTGCGCGGAGAGCGCAAACGATGCCAATGAAAACAATAATGTAAGTGTTTTTTTCATTTTTATATTTTTTATTCAATTCAAATGTTTCAATTATACAGTTATACTAAACTCCGGCATAAATTGCGTTTTTGTCATTGCGAGCTTGTGAAGCAATCCGAAGTAAATAAGCAATTTACCGGATTGCTTCTGGCTACGCCCCCGCAATGACGGATACCGCGCAAAGTATAAAATAACAATTTGATACAAACGAATCGGTAAATTTATACTATTGTTTTGTTACAGTTAATACAGCATTGTCAATTCCTGCCGATACGTCCACTACAAACACGTATGTAGCATCCACTTCGAGAGCCTGAAGAAGTCCCATATTTCCTGAATCTCTATTGTTTCCGAGATAATCGGGAGTTGCTCCGTCTCCTACAAAAACGATGCTGCCGGTAGTAGTAAGCGTGGTTGCGTTAAATTCACCATTATCCCACATACGGGCATGGAAGAATTTAAAGTTTATGCTTTGGTCATTAATTGTTTTGCCTGCAACTACTGTAATCTGATATTTTTTATTTCCTATAGGAGCCATGCAAAGTCCGTTAGCAGGTTCCCATTGAACTTCATTAGCAAGCGATGGTTTGCCTATGCCTTCTCCGATAACCCATATTGCGCCTGTGCCGTCGGGTTGCAGTTTGGCAAGGTCGTTGCCCAACATTGTTTCTATGCGGAAATATTTAAGCGTTGTATTTGCAGAGATGCGATATTTTCCTGAAATGGGCTTAAATGTAAATTTATTGTCCGATATTTTTGTAAAGAAATCGGTATCAATCCACCAACTTGCAATGTCGTCTATGCCGGATATAATAACTTCCTGTCCTGCTGTTAATTCTAATTCTGTCTTAAAATTTGATTTATCAACCATATCCATTTTTTGGTCGTTAACAAATATTTCAAAGAAAGGAGTAGCCTCGTAAGTCAGAGTATTAAAAGTAACAGAAAATCTGCCTGCTGTAGAACTTACAAACGGGATATCGGTCATAGAGCCTTGCGTAACGCTGCCGTCTTCCCATCCGAAAATAATTTCGCTGCCCCATTCGCTGATAATCGGAGTTTTGATATACGACGGAAGGTCTGTATTTGGAAATAATTCAGTGGCTTCATATTGATAATCGCCTGTTTTTTCCATAGGATACATTCCATTTCGTGTAACCAAAATCAAATATGGATAATCGGGGCGGGTTAGCGATATGTTTTGCGTTTTTTTAGTAATTTCCAGATTTGTATTTTGCAATATAAAATCTAAGGTAGCAGTTCCGTTAGGAATGTTCTTATAGTAGGGAATATGTATTGTTCCCGTATAATCGCCGTTAGTTTTGGTGCGGATAGTGGTTGTTGATACCAATTCTTCACCAAAATAAAGGTTTGCTTTAAGTGTCGAAAGCGGCACTTGGTCATTTACGTTTATTGTAAACGGCAGGTTGTCGCCAAACATGGCGTTGCTGAGTTCAGACTTGATTTCGATAACAGGATTTCCGAGTGTTTGATTATCGTCGTCCTTAGAACATGAGTTCAATACAATCAAAGTCATTAAGAAATAGATATACTTTTTCATATTATTTTATTTTTTAATTTACTGTTTTTTTCCATTGATACGAAACCACCGCATTTGCCGGTATTTCGTAACTAAAATGTTTTACACCATCGTCAAGTGTAATTGTTTTGTTTTCGCCGGTATTGTTTAATAATACCAAAGCGTAAGTTTCGTTTGTATTTTCAAAGGCGGAATAGATAATGCCGCTTGCCGTATAACCGGTTGTACCAATGCGTGTTGCTCCCGCTTTTACTACCGCCGAAAGATGTCCGATAATATAATAATGCGAATTTTTTGTAATTGTGTAGGTACGAAGGTCAATATCCACAGCACCGTAGCAGGTGTTGCAACCTCCGGGGCGATTAGGTCCGCGCTCGGTATCAAGCATAAGATTCCAAACTATAACGCCTTTGCACCAATTATTTACCGTTCCCAACGCTATTTCGGTCATATCATCCATCAAGTGTTTCGATAGATTTTTGCCATCATTCCACGTGCCGATAGATGTTTCGGTAAACAATAATTCTTTATTCGGATAGGCATTGTGAATGTTCAATAATTCGGAACGCGAGCCTCCGTAATCGTGATAGGCTGCTCCTGCAACATATTCATCATCAACGCCGCCGGCATAAATTTTGGCAGGATATTGATTTTGCGAAGTTACTCCATCGTAATTATAATTATGGTCGAACAGATAAATTTTTGTATGCAATCCTGCAGCTTTTAATTTTGGAACTAAAGCATTATTTACAAAATCGCGCTGTTCTGTCCATTCCATATACAACGAGGCTGAGTTACCACGATTTAGCGGCTCATTTTGCGGTGTAACGGAATAAATATTAATTCCGTTTTGTGCGAAAGCCTGTATCCATTTAACAAAATATGTGCCATAATCCTGATAATAATCGGGATTCAACTGTCCGCTTGTCCACGAGTTGTGCGCTTGCTTGTCGGTAAGATTATTTATTTTCATCCAGCGCGGGCAAGTCCACGGAGAGCCTAATATTTTAACTGACGGATTAATAGCCAGAATTTCTTTCAATACAGGAATTATATAAAGATTTTCTTCAGATGTAAGTGCAAAATTTTCAATACCCTGAGTGTCGCAGCAAGTGTATTCGCTCAGCGAAAAATCGGAACAACCGATAGAAATTCTTATATAACTGTATTCCATGCCTTCTGTCGGAGAAAAAACGTCTTTCAGAAATTTTGTTCTGTTGCTTTCGGGCATTTGCAGCAAATTGTAGCACGACGAACCTGTTAATGCAGCACCAAAACCGTCCATTGTTTGATAGCGAACCGTCGGGTCTAATTTAATAGTTGTCGGCGACATATTTGACCTGTCGCTGAAATTGGTTGCTAACTTTTTGAAATCGAATGACCTACCGGCGTTGGTTATATACATTGTTACATCGCCTTGTACAACAGTAGGTAATTCCGGGTCTTCCGTATTGCCGGTTTTTTCTTTACAGGAAAATATTGTTCCTGCAAAGAAAACCAGCACCAACAGAATTTTTATGTAAGTATTACTTTTCATTTATTTAGAACATTTTATGGTAACGTAACACGTGATACATTAATAATATTGGTATTCAAATTAATTGTCAAGCGAAAAACACCTTCACCCATCTCTGCTGATGGAAATATATTACTTGCAGGATTCCCTGATTCACCTTCTAATGTCAGTCCTGTATATGTAAAATCATTATAAAATTTTTCACCGCCCCAGCCTGTATTTTCGTATATTTTGAATGCTACCCAGCCATCATCTTTTTCGTGAATATAAAATGTTGCCTGATATACATTTGCAGCAATTTTTCTTGTTAAAATGAAATCGCGAATATTGCCAAAGCCCCACCATGTGTGTTCTTTCGCTATTTTGCTTGGATATCCCAAACCGCCTCCGGTTATAAGTAAATAATCGGGATAAGATGGAGACGTAACAGGCAAAAGAACAACGTGTTGTCTTGTTTTATTGTAATATAATGTATAATCGCCTGTGATGCCAAGAAATTTCACTTTATTGGCATTTATACGGTCAAAAAAATCCATGTTATATACGATATTCATCGCCGCAAGTTCGTTGTACAGCGCAATTTCTTCGCCTTCTGTTAATGAAATATCCAATGTGTAAAATTCTTCTCCGCTAATATTTGTTTCGGTAAAATTTTCTAATAGAAGATTTGGGGTGCTGTATGCGTTTCCGCTAAATGATGTTTTGAAATTGTAATTATTGAAAATTACCGAAGACGTATAATCCGCACCTGAGGCAAAGCCAAAAATTCCGTCTTCCGATTCATTTACCATCTGCACTTTGCCATTTACACTGCCCCATACAAGTCCGGTATAATCAATTTTATTGTCGGCAGTAATTTTTTGTGCTATTTTATACGTAAACGATTTGCTTATTACAACGTCCAGTATCTCGTAATTATCTCTATTGCCAGCTTGTGGCGTTAGTTGATAAACGCCGCCATTTTCTACTGCAAGATACAAGCGGGCAAAATACGGACGGTTTCCGGTGAAACCGGTCAGTTCGGTAGTGGCTAAACTGTTTTTGCTGTTTGCGGCTTTCAGTACAAATGATACCGGAGTATTGTCGGACACATTGTCGATAAGCGGAATAAATATTTTTTGATTCACTTGGGCGATGTTTCCGTCTAAAAGTATTTTTTGTATGCTGACTGTTCGTCCGTTTATTATTGCTTGCACATCAAGTACCGATAGGCTTTTAATGGCATCCGATATTTTTGCGGTAATTGTTACGCTGTCGCCAAACGTGAATGTGTTCGGCGTTATGCTTGCCGTTTCTATCACGGGAACAGAGTTAGGAATAGCGTCTTCATCTTTTTCGCATGCTGTAAAAAAGAGTATCGAAAGCGCACATAAACTAATTATTCTATTTATTGTTTTCATTGCTATTATGATTTTTATTTTTGTTGTAGATTTTTTTCATATTAATATCCGGGATTTTGTACCAAGTTAGGATTTTGGTCTATAGCCGCTTGCGGAATAGGAAATCGGTATGAATCTTTGTCAAACAAATATGCTTGCGGTTTCCGTCCCGAATCTTTGGCATACACAGCATTCATTATGCTTTCAACTTTGTCAAATCGTACCAAGTCAAACCAGCGTTGTCCTTCAAAAGCAAGTTCCAATCTGCGTTCTTTGAGATATGCGTCAATTATGGCATCTTTGTTAGCTTTCGCCGATGATGGTAAATTTCCTAATCCTGCGCGGCTGCGTATTTGGTCAATAATATCGGCAGCACCTGCAAAATCGGGATTTGCTCTCATAATTAATGCTTCCGCTTTCAGTAATAAAATATCGGCATAACGCAATCTTATAATATTATTGTAGCCGGAACGGCATTTATACATAAACGCATAATGGTTTGCCGGATAATAATTGCTCCATTCACATTCATAATATACAACTGATTCGTCAAAGCGTTTGGTATCGCCTGCATTTTGAAATGCTTTTATCAAATCGCGCGAAGGTGTTATCCATTTTGCCCATGTAAAATAAAAAGACCAGTTTTCCAATGAGCGACCCAGCATCCACGAAACCCAGTTTGCGCCTCCTGTTGAATAATGCACTTCCAAAATTGATTCCGCAGTATTCAGAGCCTTTGGCGATATTGCAGGATTTGCCTGAGATGGAGGATTGTTGTTGTCTTGCAATGTAACTCCAAACAAATCGCTAAAATCAGATACCAAATCAAATCCTTCAGCCGTCAGTTCGTCGCAATATTGAATAACTTTGGTGTAATCCTGCAAAGGTTTTTCGGCATATACTTTTGCCAGTAATGCGCGTGCAACAGATTTAGATAAAAGCGTTTTATCCGCATTATTATTCGGTGCAAATTCCAAAGCATCCAGCAAATCTTTTTCTATTTGTGTGTAAACTTCAAGTTCTGTATTTTGAGGCGGAAAATACTGAGGATATACATCTCCTACGGTTTCAGAAGTAATATCGGGCGCTTCGGTTGTAATAACAGGCACACTGCCCCACAAACGTACCATATCAAAGTAAACCATTGCTCTGAAAATTTTGGCTATGGCTCTGTATTCTTCGCGTTCTGCTGTTGTGAGCGCAGGGTCTTGCACAGAATCAATATTGCAAATTAATTTATTGGCGCGTGCAACATTTGCCAAGTGTTGATTCCAATCTCTGCCCATAACCGAATTTGAGCCTTCAAGAGCGTTGGTTTCGTAAGGCACAACTTCGGCGCCTGTTGTTCCTGCGTATGCGTTATCGGAACGCACATCGCCCGTCAGCATTACATCGAGATACCAATGTTCCTGAGCATCGTTGCGCAGTTGGTCGTAAAACGATTGTAAGTGAAGCAATACGGCAGCCTTATCTCTAAAAGCAACTTCTTTTCCCTGTTCGTTTATTCCTTCTGTTACGTCAGAATAACTGTCGATAGGGTCATAGTCCAGCGAGCATGCTGTTGCGGCAAAAGCCAGACTGCAAACTAAAAATATATTTCTGATTTTCATATTTTTTTATTTTTAAAATTCAACATTAATACCAAATACGTATAATTTGCTGTGAGGATAAGTCCCCCAGTCAATTCCCTGTACAGCACCGCTATTTCCCCATTGATTAACTTCGGGGTCCATGCCTGTATATTTTGTCCATGTAAGCAGATTGCTTACCGTAAAATATGGTTGCAACCGATTTACTCCTATTTTTTTAAGAAAATTACTTTTGAAATTGTATGAAAACGTAATGTCTTTCACACGCAGATAACTTCCATCTTCAACAAAATAAGAAGAATTTTTTATATCAAAACCTGCTTTGGGTACATTAGTAATCTGACCGGGTACTCTCCATCTGTCAAGTACACGTGTCGATTGATTTTTGCCATCGTACATACCTTCCGTTTCTATTCTTGAAGCATTGTAAATATCATTACCGTAAGAGCCTTGAATAAAAATACTTAAACTAAAATTTTTCCACGAGAAAGTATTTGTAAGTCCGAAAGTGAAATCAGGATTAGGATTGCCGATATAAGTGCGGTCTGAGGCGGTAATTTTGCCATCTTCGTTTATGTCGCGATACATCAGTTCGCCTGTTTCGGGGTCAACGCCATCACTTTTATAACCGAAAAATCCGCTTAAAGAACGTCCCGGCTCGTTGCGCACAATAGGTTCGTGCAGCACATCGCTTGTCCATGCGTCGGTATATATTTTTTGCAGTTCAAGCGATACGAGTTTATTTTTGTTGAACGAAATATTAAAATTGGTATTCCATGAAAAATCGCCTTGAAAGTTGCGTGAATTAAACGAAAATTCAAAACCGCTGTTAGTCATTTCGCCCTCGTTGCGAACAATATTATTTGCAATACCAACACCCGAAGGCAGCGAAACAAACATCAACATATCGGTTGTTCGTTTGTAATAATAATCCATAGTAACATTCAGTCTGTTATTGAGCAGAGCAATGTCAATACCGACACCTGTTTGCGAAGTGGTTTCCCACCTAAGGTCGCGTGTTTTCAGGTTTGCAGGAGTAATTGTAGGCAGAGCATTTGCTTTTCCGGCTTCAAACCAAGGTTGGCGCGAAACCGAATATAATTGTAAATAAGCATAATCGCCTACGCCCGATTGGTTACCTGTTTGTCCCCAGCCGCCGCGTATTTTCAAATCATCCAACCAGTTTATATCTTTCATAAATTCTTCGGATGATATTCTCCATGCGGCAGAGAAAGATGGGAATACTCCCCAGCGATGGTCGGGATGCAATTTTGAAGAGCCGTCGGCGCGTATGTTGGCGGTAAACAAATATTTACTGTCGAAATTATAAGCAACACGTCCAAAGTACGATTGAATACCCCATTGACTTGCGCTTGAGCCTGTGCCATCCCACGAAATTTTATTGGCTACGTTTATTGTTTGTATTTCACCATCTTTGTAATGTGTTGCGCTCATATAACTGCGTGAATAATCAGAATCTGTCCACGAAGTACCAGCCATTGCTTCCACGTTATGTTTTTCAAAGGTTTTTTTATAAGTCAATACATTATCAAAAACCAATACCGTATTCGTATTACGATTGTCCCAGCCCGAACCCCAATCATCTCTGTCGGCACCATGCACAGGAGGTGTAAAGCCTGTTTCAATACCGTTGCGTCTGTCAAGAGTAAATGAAGATTTAAATGTTAATTCGGGCATAAAAGTAATAATTGCGTTGCCTGATGCTATTAATCTGTTTTCTTTTGTTTTATTGTTTTTTCCGTTTGCTAATTCTTCAACCGGATTTGCAATATTTTGACCATAGAAAACGCGATTATACAAACCGTCTTGATTGAAAACAGGAATACTTGTAGGCAGGTTTACCACAGCAAGTACGCTACCGCCGCGATTAGAGCCTTGTCCTGTTGTTATTCCATTGCTGATATTATCTGAATACGCAATATTTGCATTTATTGTGAGCCATTTGCGCACTCGATTTTCTACATTTGCTCTAAACGAATATCGCTTAAAGAATGCTGCATTTAAAACTCCTTTTTCGTCCAAATATCCGGCAGAAAGATAATACTTAAATTTATCGTTACCATTTGATATTGATATTTGATAACTTTGAGTAATACCGGTACTGTAAACTTCATCATACCAATTGGTAAGGTCTTTTGTACCCGATGGCACAGACACAAGTCCGATTTCATCTTGTAATTCTTTGTACTGAGCGGCATTCAGCGAATTTATCTTGTTGGATACTTTGCTTATGCCGATTTGCGAGCTAAAGGCAACTCTGGCAGTTTCTTGTGCGCCTGCTTTGGTGGTAATAATAATTACGCCGTTGGCAGCACGCGAGCCATAAATAGCGGCAGAAGAAGCATCTTTAAGAATCTGCATATTTTCAATATCTGTGGGTGTCAAAAAATTGATATTGTCCACAGGTACGCCGTCCACTACGTAAAGCGGGTCGTTGCTGGCATTGAATGAGGTTGTTCCGCGCACGCGAATTGATAATTCTGCGCCCGGAGTTCCGTTTGGTTGCATAACCATCACACCGGCTGCTTTTCCTTGAATTGCCTGTCCTGCAGAAATAATAGGTCGCTGGTCTATTTCTTTTTTTGAAACAGACGATACGGCAGTTGTCAAATCGCCTTTTCGTACAGTTCCATAACCAACAACTACAAGTTCATCAAGTGCTATCTGTTCCGGTTGTAAGGCAACATTTAGCGAGGCTGCGTTGGCAGCGAGTTCTTGTGTTTCATAACCTATATAAGAAAACACGATGGTAGCAGTGGAAGGTACATTAATGCTGTACAAACCATTCCGGTCGGTTGAAACGGCGTTTTGACTGCCTTTTTCAATGACCGTTACGCCTGTTAGTGCTTCTCCCGTAGTTGCATCGGATACTGTTCCCGAAATCAGGGATTGCTGTCCAAACACCGACAGCGAGAGAAGAAGGGATGAGAGTATTGCAAACCCTCTTAATAATAATGATTGTCCCATAGTTTTGAACTTTTTTTTGTTAATGTTGTTAAAATTTAATTTTGTTTTTGTTTTTGTTTGTTTTTTGTTTTTGTTTGTCAACTTAATTAAAAACCAATGTTTTAATTGATATAATGATAAAACAAACATTGCTATCTGATTAAGTCGATACAAAAATAATCAGTAAAAAACCACAAGATTTTTATTAAAATAAAAAAGTAGTATATGAAAAATATTAATTATCATTAATAAAGGCAGTTAATATTTTTATTTGCCATAAAAAAAGTAGTAACTTTGTCATAAAAAATTTATCATAAAATCACTTTTGGGTCTGAAAACTTCCTATTTTCATAACCATTTCTTCAAATTCGTCTCGGGAGCCGATTGCCTTATTTCGCATTTTTGTACGGTAATTATATATGGTACTCAGCGAATAACGTAGAAATCCTGCAATTTTTATGCTGTCGGTAATACCAAGACGAATAAGTGCAAAAATACGAAGTTCGGTATTCAGCATTTTTTCTTGTTTTGAAACTGCTTGTTCATCATTCACAATCAACGCATTAAACTCTTCAATAAATGTAGGATACAGGTTTAAAAATATTGCATCGAAAGTTTCGTACAGTTTTTTTTGTTCATCATCAACAAGAGTGGTGGATTTCAATAGGTTAAAAAGTTCTTCGTATTGTTTACCGGTGGCTTTTCTGTTCAGCATTTTACGATAATCTTCCAATTTATTGATGTATGTAGAACACAAATCGAAAAATTGAGCAATGTAATATTCTTTAATATTATTAGATTCTGATAACATGGCATTTACAACACTCAGTTGGTCGTTTGACAGATTTAAACTTTGATTCAAATCTGTCAGTTTTTGATTTGTTTTATAAAGTTCTTTCTGTATTTTCGATACTTTTTTCATTTGTATATTCACATATAAAACTGACAGAATAAGAAAAACAGACAAAATGCTGATTAACAGCAAATACAACTGTGATTTTTCTTTTCGTTTGACCTCTTTAGCAAGGTTGGCGGCATTAATAATTGAATAAACCGACGACAGTTCTATCGCGCGAAATCTGACATTGCAAAAATCAATATCGTCGATAGCCGATTGCATGTATTTGTAGGCTTGGTCAATATCGTTTGCATTGTAATGAATTAGTGCCAAACTGTGTATTGACGCATTATCTTTTATTGAATTTTTAATATCGGCGATAGCCGAAAGTGCAAGATATTTTTTTTGCAGTTCAAAATTTTGTTTGTGCTGGCAGATATTGCCGAGAAGATATGTAACAAAAGCATAATCAGGACTTTGGTCTGTCAGTTCTTTAAAAATATCAAACAATATTTTTTCGGCTGTATCAAATTGTCTTTCCTGTATTAATTTTTCGGAATAATTAATTTTATAAGTCAAAGAATTTTTATCTAAAACCATCAATACAGAATCGCGATAAGCCTCATTTTGAATGTAATATATAATCTTGTCATTGCTTTGTGCATAATGACCGTAAAACATGCCGTATGTTTCAAAATAAAGCGGCAGCAATGTTTCGGGAAGCGTTTTTCTGTTGATATTTATAAGTATATTGTTTGCCTCAATGTACATTCCTGCAGTGGAATACAGCTGAACAAGATGCAAACTTGTTTCGGTTATCATATCCGCATTTTGCATTGACGATGCGATGTGCAGATTTTTTTCGAGATAATGAATTGCACTGTCTATAATATATTTTTTATAGAGTTTTGATAGTTCGTAATTGAAATAATACTCTTGTTCGGGCAGCAAATTGCTTATGCTCAGCAGTCGTTTTTTTTCTTGTATTTCTCTCTCTTTCAGTTGGTCATAATGATTTTTATTGTCAATTTCATGATTTAATTGCGTTATCAAGGTGTCATATTCACTTTTTGCAAATAAACCATTTGTTGCCAACAGCAGCATTGTTATAATAATGTAAAAGTTTTTCATAAGATACTTTATTTTGATGCAAATATATAAAAAAATGTAGCAATATCACGTCTTGTAATAATAAATATGAAAAAGAGAAATATTTGTGTGATAGTTCATTTTTGAAAAAGTTAATAAATTTATTAACAGTATTTTAAATAGTCGCTTCTTTTTAATCCAATTTATATTTACTATAAAAAAATTGCAATTTCAATTAATCACTATCGCCGCAACTCCCGCCACAACACAATAAATGGCAAACCAAATAAGTTTTCCGCGTTTTACAATATTTATCATTATTTTGCAGGCAAGCAATCCTGCAACAAATGCGCTTATAAATCCTATAATCAAAGCAGAGCTTGAAATTGTTGCGCTATCGGCAAAACCGCCTTTGAATAAATCAAGCAAAGCCTCACCCATTATAGGAACTAAAACCATGAGAAACGAAAATTGCGCGATATTTTCTTTTTTATTTCCGAGAAGTAAACCTGTTGCTATTGTACTTCCCGAACGCGAAAGTCCCGGAAGTACGGCTATCGCTTGTGCAATGCCGATTATCAGAGAATCAAGAAAAGAAATTTTATCTTTTTTGCGAGGTTTGGTATAATATGCAAATGTTAATAGTATTGCGGTGATAAACAGGCAAATACCGACAATTATAAGTCCGCTGCCAAAAATTTCTTCTACTTTATCTTTAAAAAATATTCCTACAATTGCAACGGGAATCATCGATACAACAAGTTTTGCAACGTATTCGGTTTCGGTGTTCCACTTGAATTTGAATAAGCCTGCAAATAATTTTATTACAACAGTCCAAAAAACAACTATTGTGCTTAATACTGTTGCTGCGTGTACGGCAATTGCAAACGGTATATTGCTTTCGTCGTTTATACCGAATAATTTTGCGCCTATTTGTAAATGTCCGCTGCTGCTTATAGGTAGAAATTCGGTAATGCCTTGTACGATACCAAGTACAAATGCTTCAAACCAATTCATTCGTTATTTTTTTTATCTTTCGGCTTGCGCATAATTGCGTATCCTACAAAAATAAATCCGGCTACAACTATTATCGGAGCAAGCGTTATGCGGCGAAAACTGAACATTTCCGCAGCATCGTGTATTGTTGGGTCGTCATTTCCGCCGCCAATCATTAACAAAAATCCTACAACTATGATTGCACAACCAATTGCCATTAATTTATAGCTTTCTTTTGGCATTGCAAAATCTTTATCTGAATTTTCTTTTATCGTAATAACTTTTCTAAATTTTGCCATATATTTTATTTTTAATGTTTTAGTATCTAATATGTTAATAATATAATTTATCAAAATCAATTCGTATATATTTTCTTACCGCAAAATATGTTGAAACAAAATTAATGCCTATGCCTAAAACAAAAATTTCGAGCATAAGAATAAGTATTGTTTCGATATCGGCAAATTCAAGCAGTCTGCCAAATTCAGACGATTGCAACGCCGAAATTGCGCCTATCAGCATAGTTGTTGCAATAAGCGCTGAAATTACGCCTCGCACAATGCTTTGCAGCAAAAACGGTTTGCTTATAAATCCTTGTGTTGCGCCTACAAGTTTCATTGTGTGAATTGCGAAACGTTTTGCATACACCGATAAGCGAATGGTGTGATTTATAAGCACTATCGACACAAACAGCAGCAACAAAATAAATATTGCCATTATCATATTTATATTACGGATATTTGCGTTCACCAAACTTAAAACCGATTCTTCGTATTTTACCGATTGCACCTCTGGCATCTGTTCAAGTTGTTGCTGTATAGAACTTAAACTGTCAACAGATGAGTATTTTGCCGTTACCCAAATTTCTATTGATTCGGGCAAAGGATTTCCGTCAAGAAACGAAATAAAATCTTTCCCCATATCTATTTCAAAATTTTTTGCGGCATCGTCTTTTGAAGTATATTTGGTTTCGCGTGTATATGGTGCTACATCAAGCTTTTTGCGAAATTGCGACACATCGCTTTCTTTCAAACCATCGTTAAGATATACGGCAATGTTAATGCTGTCGCGAAAATAATCAGTTATTTGTTTTGCATGGATAAGGAAAAGCCCCGCAACTCCAAGCAAAAAAAGCACAAGCGACATACTTATAACCGATGATAAATATGAACTTCGCAATCTGGTATTCGTTATTTTTTGTTCTTTGGTAACCATTTCAATTAAGAATAAATGCAAAGGTAAAAAAAAGTTTGGAAAATTTAAATT
>JAITOP010000013.1 GCA_031289895.1 Prevotellaceae bacterium | reverse complement strand
CGAAAATCGTTTAATCCTGTAATTATCAATATCGGCGTATCCCAGTTTTTCACAAATTTGTGAGGTGAGTTAGCATACGAGCGTTTTGCTGTCGCGTTTTCGTCCCAATACGACCCGCCGTAATCGTTGTTTACAAACCATAATTCTTCGGTGTGTCCGTACATGCTTTCAAAATTGAAAATTCCGCAATGCGAAATAAATGCTTTGAATCGTTTGTTATGATTTCCGGCAAGGAAAAATACCGAATATCCGCCGTAGCTTGCGCCAACGCAGCCTAAGCGTGTTTCGTCGCTCCATGTTTCTTTCGATACGTTATCAATTGCGCTTAAATAATCGCGAATATTTTGTCCGCTGTAATCGCCCGAAATCTGGTCTAACCATTCTTGCCCAAACGACGGTACTCCTCTGCGATTTGGCGCAACAACGATATATCCTTGCGCTGCCATCAGTTGAAAATTCCAGCGAAAACTCCAAAATTGACTGATTACGCTTTGCGGTCCGCCTTCGCAATAAAGCAAAGTAGGATATTTTTTTGTTGCGTCAAATTTGGGCGGAAATATAATCCACGTCAGCATTTGCTTGCCATCTGTGGTTTGTATCATGCGTTTTTCTACTGCGCCCATTTGTATTTTATCGTAAATATTTTTATTTACAAAACTTATTTGTGCCGTTTCGCCGTTTTTGTTTACTGTAAACAGTTCTGCCGCCATTGTCAGTTTTGTAATTTCGGCGATAATTATATCATTTATTTTTGTAAAATGATTTATATCGTGGTCGCCTTTTGTAATAACTTCAACGTTTGGATTGTTGCAATCGACACGGCAAATTTGGTGTGTAGCCTGCATTGGCGCGATAAAATAAATTGTATCGTTTCCTTCCCAAACAACGTTTGAGGCGTTATAATCGAACTTGGATGTGAGGTCGGTCATAGAGTAGTTACCGTCGTTGTTCCACACAAACAGGCGTTGTTTGTCGCTTTCGTTACCTGCGCGGCGCATGCTTAAAAATGCAATTTTTTTGTCGTCGGGCGAAAATACGGGATATGTATCATAACCTTGAAAATCGTTAAGATTTTTATCTGCATTATAACTTTCGCAAATATTTTTTGTTGCGCCGCTTTCAACATCGTAAACAAAAATATCCGACTGCGTTGATATTGCATATTGAGTTCCTGTTTGCTTTTTGCAGGTGTATGCAAGTTGAGTTCCGCTGTTGTTCCATGTGATTTCGGCAACGTCAAAATACGGTGCTGTTGGTGCATCCCAAGCCTCGCCTTCCATAATATCTTTGCCGTTTTCAACTTTTCCATCAGATATTTTTGCAACAAAAATGTGCGAATATTTGCCTTCATCCCAATAATTCCAATGCCTAACCATCAGGTCATCGTAAATTTTGGCTTTCGATTTATCCATATCGGGATATCTGTCGGCTGAATTACGTTTTTCGACAGCAACTTTTTTCACATAAAAAAGCATATCTCCGGCAGGCGCAATGCCAAAACCTTCTACTCCGCCGGCGATAAACGAAAGTTGCGATAACGCGCCTGTGGCGGCATCAACGGTGAAAATCTGGTCGTCTTTTGCGACATACAGTTTTTCGCTGTTTTTGCTCCAAACGGGAGATGAAACGTCATCGGCTAATTTTAGGGTTTTGTTTTCTTCATCGGGCAATATCAGCCAAAGACTTGTTACGCCTTTGTTAGCCTCAATGCTGTAATTTGTAACGGTATAAGCAATTTTTTTACCGTCTGGCGAGATTGCGCTTTCGCCAAGTCTTCCCATTTTCCACATTATTTCGGGAGTTAAAATGCCAGCCGAAATTTCGTCGTTGGAGAGTTCGTTATTAATTACAATTTTTTCGTCGGTTGATTTTTTTTCATCCGAGCAACACGCTGTTATAACTGCTATTGACATAATCAATACTATTAATTTTATTTGTTTCATAATTTGATATTTTTTTAATAAAAATCTAATTTTCGATTCTCAAAAGTACAAAAAATAATTATAAAAGAATAATGATTAGTGATTAATGATAAATATGATTAATGGGTTAATATGATAATGTGATTAATAATGATAAAAGATTAATTATTAATAAGATTAATGGGTTAATAAGATAATGTGATTAATGAAAAAATATTAGTTATAATGGATTAAAGAGATATTAGAAACCATTTAATTCTGCGTTTTGTCATTGCGAACGTAGCGAAGCAATCCAGAGTAAATAAGTGAATTTTTGGATTTCCGGATTGCTTCACTTCGTTCGCAATGACAAACCCACGTTAAGCGGCATTTGTAATGCGCATTTTTTGTTTTTTGTTACATCAAAAAAAAGATGTAATTTTGAGGCATGAAAATTAAAAGATAAAATTATGGCAACAATAACATTACATTATGACGCTCGCGACCCAAATGTTTCGATGCTGATAAACAGTATTGTCAATTTGGGGCTTGCAACAATAGCCACCCCTGAAACTAAAAAAACAGGAATAGAATTGGCGTTGGAAGATATTGAAGAGGGAAGAGTTTATACCGCTTTCGTGCCTAAAGACAAAATAGAAGAATGAAAAAACAACACAAAATGACTGTCGCTCAATTTTTTCAAGCGGTTGAAAATTTTGACGAGAAGGCAATTTACATTGTTCGTTATACCCAACAATTTAATAAAAGCGTAAATCTTTCGTTTCGTAGAAATTTAGACCTTGAATTGTTGACAGAAGTTGTTTACATTTTGGCGCAGGGTAAAAAGTTAACACCAAAATATAAACAACACAAATTGTTGGGATATAGCGTAGAACTGTGGGAATGTCATATCAGTCCCGATTGGTTGCTGACTTGGCAACAGAAAAATAATGAATTGATTATTATTCTTGTTGATACAGGCACTCATTCTGATTTATTTGGTTAGAAATTATACTGTTAAGCGGCATTTGTAATGTCGTTTTTTGTTATATCGCAGATGTAGAGACGCGGCGTGCCACGTCTCTACAAAAATTTTATCAAATTTTCTCCTGATTCACCCCCGCCCCAAACAACGAAAAATCAAACCGTGCAGGGTCGCCGGCATCAATTTCGCGCAGGTTTTGGGTGATTTCTTCAACTGCTCTCCAATCGTTTTGTTTGCGTGCGAGCAAGCCGAATGCGCGTCCCATATTTCCGCTGTGAACATCAAGCGGCAAATATAATGCAGACATCGGAATCTGTTTCCACAAGCCGAAATCCACGCCGCGATTGTCGTTGCGCACCATCCAGCGAAGATACATATTCAGCCGTTTGCAAGCCGCACCTTTGGTTATTGACGAAAGATGTTTTTCGCAATGTTTTTCGTGTTCGACACAAAAAAATTGTTCGCGAAAAAGCGATAGCACAATTCGTATATCATTGGTTTCGAGATATTGTTTTTCAAAAAAATCGCCTATGCCGCCAAACTTTGCGCACAAAGACCGCAATGCGCGAACAAACGAAATAAAATCATGCCCGTTGAAAGTTCTGTAAACAAACGCCGACAAATGCTGCAATTCATGTTCCGATGCTGTTGTTACAAATTCGTAGGGTTGATTGTCCATATATTCCATCATTTTCATCGCGCTTTTTACAATGGCTTTGCGGTTTCCCCACGCGATTGTGGCTGCAAAAAAACCGCTTATTTCAATATTTTCGCGTGCGCTGAAATTGTGCGGAATCGAAATCGGGTCTGATTCGATAAAATCAACATTATTGTATTTATTGTGCAATGTTTCGAGCAAATCTTTCAGCGTTTCTTTGTCCATTTTTATTTTTCTAAATAAGATTTAATCATAAGTGGTTAAGTATTTTGCCGTCGCTCATGGTGATTTTCCGGTCAGCCATTTCGGCAAGATTTTTGTCGTGAGTAACAATCACTATTGTTTGCCCGAAATTGTCGCGCAGATTAAAAAATAATTTATGAATTTCGTCTCTGTTTTTCGAGTCGAGATTTCCCGAAGGTTCGTCGGCAAGAATAACGTCCGGATTATTTATCAGCGCACGCGCAATGGCGACCCGCTGCTGCTCGCCGCCCGAAAGTTGAGATGGCTTATGACTTTCGCGATTGGAGAGATTTAAAAACGATAATAATTCTTTTGCGCGTTTTTCGGCTTTATGCGGTTTTTCGTTTGCTATAAATGCCGGAATACAAATGTTTTCGATAGCCGTAAA
>JAITOP010000294.1 GCA_031289895.1 Prevotellaceae bacterium | reverse complement strand
CAATAGGGACTATTTATGACATTAGGGCAGTTACCAATGTCATAAAAAGTCCCTAAAAATCCTAAGAAAAAGGAAAAGATTATTAGGGACAATAGGGACTATTTATGACATTAGGGCAGTTACCAATGTCATAAAAAGTCCCTAAAAATCCTAAGAAAAAGGAAAAGATTATTAGGGACAATAAAGGGACTATTTATGACATTAGGGCAGTTACCAATGTCATAAAAAGTCCTAAAAAAAAGGAAAAGATTATTAGGGACAATAGGGACTATTTATGACATTAGGGCAGTCCCCAATGTCCTAAAAAGTCCCTAAAAGTCCTAAGAAAAAAACCGATGAGCGGGAAATGCTGAATAATATGAAATATGAAAAGGTATATACCGTTCGGCATAGTCTCCGGACTACGTCGCGCAAAAGCAAGGCTGCAACCTTGCAAAAAACAGAAATTAACAGAATATAATAACAATATAAAAAACAAAAAAAACATGAAAATACTATTTATTGGCGGCACAGGCACAATAAGCACAGCCGTTTCGAAAGAAATTATTGCCGCAGGACACAGGCTTTACCTTATCAATCGCGGAAACAAAAACAACCGGCTGCCCAAAGGCGCAATACAACTTATTGCCGACATAAACGATGAACAAAAAGTGTCGGCACTGATAAAAGATTTGAACTTTGATGTGGTGGCTGATTTTATTGCCTTCGTTCCCGAACATTTGCAGCGCGATTACCGGCTGTTTAACGGAAAAACACGTCAGTTTGTTTTTATAAGTTCGGCATCGGCATATCAAAAACCGCCGGCGGATTATCGCGTATCCGAAGCTACACCTTTGGCAAATCCGTTTTGGCAATATTCGCGCAACAAAATCGCCTGCGAGGAATATCTTATGCAACTGTATCGCAACCAACAATTTCCGATAACAATAGTGCGCCCAAGTCATACGTATTGCGAAACAAGTATTCCGCTTGGCGTACACGGCACACAAGGCAGCTGGCAGGTTGCTAAACGAATGTTGGAGGGCAAACCCGTTATCATTCACGGCGATGGTACTTCGCTTTGGACAATGACCGACAGCCGCGATTTTGCAAAAATGTTTACCGGCTTGCTTGGCAATATTCAGGCTATCGGCGAAACCGTGCAAATAACATCCGACGAAACGCTTACGTGGAATCAAATATACGAATGTGTTGCAAACGCGCTGAATGTTAAGTTGAAAGCGGTTCATGTATCTTCCGAATTTTTGGCAGTCTGCGGTGAAAAATACGATTTTTTAGGCGGATTAACAGGCGACAAGGCAAACTGCGCCGTATTTGACAACGCAAAACTAAAACGCCTTGTACCCGAAGTAACCGCAAAAATCCGTTTCGCGCAAGGCATACAAGAAACTATTGATTACGTACTTTCGCACAAAGAATGTCAAACACCCGACGAAGAATTTGACCGCTGGTGCGACAAAGTTATCGCCGCAATAAACACGGCGGCAGAGGTGGTGAACAATGAAAAAGGTTGATTTTTTAAAAACAAAAGATTATTAGGGACAATAAAAGGACTATTTATGATATTAGGGCAATCCCCAATGTCATAAAATGTCCTTAAAAGTCCCAAGAAAAATGAAAAATGTTGATTTTTAAAAAACATTATGATTACAAAAGAAAAATACGAATTTGCATTGGCAAGAATTGAAGAACTTTTGCCTGCGGTGGACGAGAATACGCCGTCGAACGACAAGAAAGCAATAGAACTTTCGGTAATGTCGGATATAGTTATATTTTACGAAAAGGAATATTTTGCTATTGAAAAACCCTCAGTTGCCGAGTTAATTGAATTATATCTGGAAGAAAAGGGAATTACACAAAAACAACTTGCTCAGGAAATAGGAATAAGTCCATCGCGCATAAATGATTATATTTCAAGCCGTTCATATCCAACATTGAAAAATGCAGGGCTGTTATGCAGAGTATTGAATATACCGCCATCGGCTATGCTCGGTATTTGACAATATATTTTTGCATACGAAAATAATTTTATGTTTTTGCAGAAATTTTAATTATACGAAAATATGATAAAATCATTTATTACGAAAGATTAAAAAAATGTTTTGGAGATTTAATTAAAATGAATGAATTTAAAATTGTATCTGTAAATAATACAGACAACGATATGAATTATAGATTTTTAAAAATAATATTAGCAGGAATGATATTTTTAATATCATTATCAAGTAAAAGTCAAGTAAGTAATGACCAGCTGCTTGATGCATTTATAAGTGATAACGAACTTTGTCCCTATGTATTTCATAAACATTGTAAATGTTGTGATACTATTTATATTGTTGACACATCTAATTTTTTTACAGAAAAAGTGTATGTTAAATCATATAAAAAACCAAAGATTTCGCGACATCTAAAAAAGTTTTTTTCGACAATATCTGTACCTGAAACATATAGTAAGACAATAATTGTATCGAAAGAATTTTTAGTGCCTCTATTGTATCCTTTCAAAAGTTTTCCTGTAAAATCAGATACTACAGGTATAAATAAGTGGCAATGTAAATGTTTGCATATTCTATGCATAAGTAAAAATAACAATAAATATAGAATTGAATTTGTCTATATGGGCATATCAAATATATATGGATATATTGAATACAAACACAAACGAAAAAAAATAATTAAAGTTGATAGCGTGTTTGGAGAATTTTAAAAAGCATAATACAAATAACGTCAATCATATTGAAATGAAAACAAAGCACTTATATACAATATCACTAAAAAAGTGGTCAGAAAAAAAGCAAGGTTTTTTTCTTTCGGAAAATCAAGATTGGATATTGATAAAATCTTTATTTTCTGATTATATAATGGATGGAGAAACTATAATCAATAAAGTATATATAGATTCTATAGAAAGAGGAAATGATGAAAAATTTATTGAAGCAGTGTTAATTGCTAATAATAAACTAAATACGTATAAAGTCATTCCCTGAAAAAGGCAGATATGGTAAAGATAGAAATCGTAATAGAGGTAAAAAAAACAAAAAATATATACCTCCTAAAAATCCAAATACAAGACCAAAATAAATAATAATAAATTAACAAGTTATAAAAATCAAGAATATGAAAAAAGAAATTTTAAATCGATTATTTAAAGATAAATTAATTGAGGTTTACACAAATAAAAACGATATGAGTAAGTTTCATGCCGGAATATTAGAACATATTTACGAAGATTCTTTTATTATTAAATCATATCATTATACAGGACTAACGAATGGATTTGTGTTAATTCGGAATACGGATGTTTATAAAATAAATAAGGATACACCGTATCTAAAGCGACTTGCATTTTTAATTAAAAACATAATCCAAGAAACAATTCAAAATAAATATTCTGAATTAGAGTTATCATCTACGCCTGACTATGGTATTGATATTGTAATAAATGAGTGTTATAAAAGAAATTTACTCGTAAGTATTAATCTTATATATGATGTTAAAATTAAAGGAAAGATAATTAAATATGATGATGAATTTATACAAATAGAGCAATTTTCGGATTATGGAGATAACGAAGGGATTAGTATAATAAGATATGAAGATGTTGAAAATATATATTTTGACGGATTAGAAGAAAATATAATTACATCTCTTATAAATGAAAAACAGGAGTTATTAT
>JAITOP010000189.1 GCA_031289895.1 Prevotellaceae bacterium | reverse complement strand
TTCCAATTATTTTCGTACCATGATGGATTAATTATATGTTTTGACAAATTGAATATTACCTCAAAACCGTCTAATTCAACCGATAACAGACGCTTTGTCTTCTCTGAGTCATCATTTATTGTGTATGTTTGGCTTGTTTTATCAAAATTTACTTTGGTGTCGAACAATCTCCAACGTCCTTTAATTTTCACTTTGGCATTATCCCGAATATTTCCGTTTTTATCAACAATCTGTAAGGTTAAAACCCCATATTCTTTAAATAAAAAAACCTGAAAAGGCATTACCGAAACATATCTATATCCAACTTGATTGCGATTAATATTTACAAAAACAAAATGTCCTTGTTTGGGTTGTTCTGTCCATTCATCGGTAAATGAACCTACGGGTGTATGCAACATTTGCAAAATCAAACTGTCGCGAGGTTCGCTTTTGATTAATTTTTCTGCTTCTTTATTGCTTATTTGATACACAAATGTTTTGTCGCAATAATCCTGCCATTTAATAATTTGAGCCGATGAACAAATGGGTAGGAATAGTAAAACTATAAAAACAATCGAATTGTTTATTGATATTAATCGTGCCATAATATATTTATTTTAATAAATTACAATTTTGTCAGTTCTCCCATCTCTCATTGTTTTATAAACACTTGATTCCGTGGTTATGTATAAATAATAGATGGTGGTGCTTTTGTTATTCCTATTTACAATTAATTCTATTTATTACATTTTCAGCACAAATTTATACAAAAAATTTGAATTAAGCACTGCATAATTAATCCATCAAAAAAAACCCGATTGCATTAATGCAGCAATCGGGCGATAAATGTTAGTAAATATTTTTATTAAAATTTCGGTTTCATATCCAGATTATACATTACAAATGAGTACAAATCGGCTTGTTCCTGCAATGTTTTGCTTATTGGTTTTCCTGCGCCGTGTCCTGCTTCGGTTTCTATGCGAATAAGTTTTGGCGCATCGCCTGTGTTGGCTGCCTGCAATGTTGCTGCATATTTAAATGAATGTGCAGGTACAACGCGGTCGTCGTGGTCGGCGGTGGTTATAAGTATTGCGGGATAAGGCGTTCCGTCGTTTTTGATATTATGCACAGGCGAATATGCGTAAAGATATTCAAACATTTCTTTGTTGTCTTCGCTTGTGCCATAGTCACTTGCCCAATTCCAGCCTATTGTAAATTTATGATAACGCAACATATCCATAACGCCAACCAGAGGCACGGCTACACGAAACAAATCGGGACGCTGATTTGCACACGCACCGACAAGAAGTCCGCCGTTTGAGCCGCCTGTTATTGCAATTTTGCGGCTGTTGGTATATTTTTTTTCGATAAGATATTCGGCTGCTGCAATAAAATCGTCGAACACATTTTGTTTTTGCATTTTTGTTCCTGCAATATGCCATTCTTCGCCATACTCTCCGCCGCCGCGCAAATTAGCCTGCGCATAAATTCCGCCGTTTTCCAAAAATGGAATTCGCATTGTCGAAAATCCGGGATTAAGACTTACGTTAAATCCGCCGTATCCGTACAAACACACGGGATTTGTGCCATCAAGTTTCAAATCTTTTTTATACGTTAGAAACATCGGAATTTTTGTGCCGTCTTTGCTTGGATAAAAAACCTGTTCGGTGATAAAATCGGCGGAATTAAATTGAACTTTTGGCGCAATATAAAGTTCTGATTTATTGTTTTCTATATCATATTTATATATAGTATTCGGAAATGTAAATGATGAAAAGGCGTAAAAAATTTCGTCGTCATCTTTATCGCCGCTAAAACCGACAGAGCCAAGCGTGGGCAATTCAACTTCGTGTTTCAAATTGCCGTCGAGCGAATAAACATAAGCATGCCGCGCCACATCTTTTTCGTAAACGAGAATCATTTGTCCTGCAACAAATTCAACGCCGCTCAGCACATTTTCCGATTCGGGAACAACATCTTTCCACGCTTCAAGTTTGGGTGAATTAATATCTGCTTTTGCAAGTTTATATTTTGGCGCGTTGTAGTTTGTGTACAAATAAATTGTGTTGTTAATAACTTCCAGCGGTGAATACTCGTATTCATAATCGCTTGCAAGTTCAACAACGGGCGAATTTGGTTTTCTCAAATCCTGCATAAACAAACGGTTTCCTCTGCCTGCGCCCGATTCGGAAATGAACAAAAATCTTTCATCTTCGCTTACATCTGCGGTGTAAAAACGTTTAGGATATTCGGCATTTTTGTACGCAAGTTTATCGTTGCTTTGGTCGTCTCCGAGTTTGTGATAATATATTTTGTGATTTTCGTTGGCATTCGAAAATTCTTTGCCTTTTTCGGGAGAATCGTAAGCGCTGTAATAAAAACCGTCGTTTTGCCAGCTTGCACCTGTAAATTTCGCCCATTGTATATGGTCGTTTGTGAGTTGCAGGGTTTGCAAATCGAGAACAAAAATTTCGTTCCAATCTGAGCCGCTGCGCGAAATTTTATAAGCAAGATATTTTCCATCGTTTGAAAACGAAATTCCCGTAAGCGCCACCGTTCCATTGTCTGACAATGTGTTAGGGTCGAGCAAAACGCTTGCCTCGCCGTCGATAGTTTCTTTAACATACAAAACGCTTTGATTTTGCAAACCGTCATTTTTATAGAAATAATATTTTCCGTGTTTTTTAAACGGAGCACCTATTTTTTCATAGTTTACAATATCTGTAAGACGTTGTTTGAGCTTGTCGCGAAACGGAATTTGGTTGAGATAATTTTGTGTAATTTCGTTTTCGGATTTTACCCACGCGGCAACCGCCTGCGTTGTGTCATCTTCGAGCCAACGATAAGGGTCGGCAATTTCAACGCCGAAATAATCATCGGCGACATCCTGTTTTTCTGCTGCGGGATATGAAATATCAGACCCTGCTTTTTTAGTGCACGAGGCACTCAGCATAAAAATTCCTCCTAATAAAAGTAATTGAGTTAGTGTTAGTTTCATTTTATAATTATTTTAAAGTTTCTGTTTTTTTTGTTAAAAATATTTTTCAAGCGCAAAGTTAGCAAAAAAGTTTGTAAAGTTTATCAGGATTTTCAAGATTTTGGCAAAAAAACAAAAATGCAACATTACCGAAAGACGAGTCATACGACGTATGAATGTAAGTATCATATAGTGTTAAGTTAATTTTGATAAGTCGTAAATTATTTGTATCTTTGCGTCAAAAATAATTATGTCAAAGTACAGAGTTAAATTAACAAAAGAAGAGGTTTCAGACCTTCAAAAGATTGTGAACAAAGGTTCACACAGTACTCAAACTTATCGAGCAGCATTCATTTTGCTCAATGTAG
>JAITOP010000043.1 GCA_031289895.1 Prevotellaceae bacterium | reverse complement strand
GAATTGCTTTTTGGGACGATGAAAATAAGAAACTGTTTGTTTTTGTGACAAATAATTTTGTGATGAGTGCAGAAAATATTGCGCTGATTTACAAACTTCGCTGGAAAATAGAGTTGCTGTTCAAGCAGTTGAAGCAAAATTTCGAGTTAAAATTAAATTAATATTAATCCATAAATAACCCCAAAAGAAAATCTTTTTATCCATCGTTTGTTTGAGTTTTATAATTGTCTCAAACACAAGTTGTCAACCGAAAACAGAAAGTACGCAATCCGCAGAAAGCACTTCTGACGTAGTTACGAGAAACATTATGAGTCGGCACAGCATTCGTGCTTATCAGTTGCGACAAGTCGACAAAGATACGCTCGACAAAATTATGGAAGCGGCAATCAATGCGCCAAGTGCAATGAACAAACAGCCTTGGGACGTGCGCGTAGTGCGTAATGCCGATTTGCTTGCCAAACTGAAAGACGCAGGTGCTAACTTTTTCGATGCCCCCACGCTTATTATCGTGGCTTGCGACAGTGAAAATCATTACGCGCCTTTTGATGCAGGACTTTTCAGCCAAACGCTGATGCTCAGTGCCGAGTCTTTCGGACTTGGAACGGTGGCTCTCGGAAGTGTTCCAAACGCGCTGAACAAACCCGAATCAGAGGAATTGCTGAAAGAATTGGCTTTTGCGCCCAATTATACGGTAGTTATCGGAATTGCGCTTGGCTACAAAAACCAAAATCCTGCTGCCAAACCGCGCGACAAGTCGAAAGTAAAGTATGTAGAATAAAAAAAAGCGGCTCGTTTGAGCCGCTTTTTTTGACAAAGAAACTATTGTTAAGTTTATAGTAAAATGATGTATTAATATTGCTGTAAATCTTTGCAAAAAATTAGAATTTTCTGCAAAGATAATGATTTTTTTCAATCTTTTTCCGTACCTTTGCGCTCTAATAAACACACAATTTTTTTTATAATGAATAACTACCTAAAATCAAGACACACAGACAGCCCTCTGTTTGCTAACAATTCTTATAGATTGTTAAGTATCGTTAATTGGGGGGGGGGGGGGGTAGAATTCCGCCTAAAATATTTTTAACATATTTTTATTTTTATTGTAATAATTTAACAGCAACAAAACCCGACAAGTTTTTGGAACTTGACGGGTTTTGTTGTGTATGATTTGTTGGAAAAATTACAATAAGTAATATAATTCTTTAAATGTTACATTTTAATTTATACAACTGATTGATAATAATACATTTACAAAACATAAAATATAATAATAATTTTTAATTACTACTTATTATGAACACAAACACTCTTTTTATCACAACTTGCGACAGGTTTTCCATTTCCCATTCCATAGAAGCGGATTGGCAAACCTGCAAGTTGTGTTTGCTGCATCCGAAACGTTGGCGGTTGGTTTTCAGGCGGTTGTTTTATTATTTCGGAATTTGCAGCAAATATTTGATTCCGCATTTGTGGAACATTTCGCACAAAGAAATCGAAAACGCACCGCTTGTGATTTGCACCGAAGGGGTGGCTGGCTTGGCAAATTGGTCTGCCAACAGCGATTTTTGCCGATACATCCGCCGCTGTTTTCCCAAAAAACGCCTCATTATCTGGATTTGGAACATAAGAATGGAAGCCGATTATATGCATTACAAAAATTTGGGCTGGGAAGTGTGGAGTTTCGACAAAAACGAATGTGAAAAATACGGTTTGAATTACAACAAAACCATTATGGCAGCATCTTGTGTGCCGTCACGCAGGGGCGTTGCATGCAACGCCCCTGCATTCGATGTTTTCTTTTTCGGCAGAGATAAAGACAGAAAATATAAAATTCTGAAAATCAAAGAGTTGCTTGACAAACAAAATATTACTAACCAAATAAAAATTGTTGATTCTGAGGTAACGGTGGCGGCTTACGATGAAATTTTGCACAAAACACAGCAGGCAAAAGCAATTCTTGATGTGCCGCTCGAAGGGCAGGAAGGTATTACACAGCGCGAAATGGAAGCGCTGTTTTTTGGCAAAAAACTGCTGACGACAAATTCTGTTGTCAAAATACGCGACTATTATCACCCCAACAATATCTTTGTGATTGATTTTAACGAAAATCCTGAAAAGATTACAGAATTTATGCAAAAACCATACGTTCCTGTTGACAAAGAAATTATTGATTCTTATTCCATTGAGGCGTGGGTAGAGCGGTTTACAAACCTGCCGAGTTTTGAAAACTTAACAGATTTTAGGAAATTTCAACGAAAAAGTATTTTCAAGGCAATAAAAACGGCGTTTAAAATCTGTCATAAGTCTAAAATACAGAAAATAAAAATCCCAAAAAAGCGCATCAAAACAGGACGAATTGCCGTTTATATGGTTAACACAAGCAATTACGACAAGGTTTTTGACCCGCTTGTTATTTCCGAAAATTGCGATTATTTTCTTTTTACCGACAACCCAAATGTAGATGTGAAAATTTGGCAGGTTATTCTGATTGACAAATCTGTAAGTTCGTATTACAATACGCCCTTGCTGTGTTCGCGATATTATAAAATGCTGCCACACAGGTTTTTAAGCGAAAAATACGATTACAGCATTTATCTTGATGCCAAAAATTTAATTATTGGAGATATTGCGCAACTGATAAATTTTTTGGGAAATGATAAAAACATGGAAAGTTTAGCCGTTACTTTTGCAGTCATTCGCCACAATGTTCGCCAAAATATAACGGAAGAAAAATGGCGATGCATCGAACTCGGCTTTATCCCTGCGGACGTTGCCGAAAAACAGATAGCAGACGAACTTTCGCAAGGTTTTCCCGATGATTTTGGATTGGTAGATTGTCGCTGTCTTGTGCGCAAACATTCGGACAAACATTTGCAGCAGGCGATGGAAACGTGGTTTGCCGAATTTGAGAAATATCCTTACCGCGACCAACTTTCTGTAATGTTTTCGCTGTGGAAAAGTGGTTTCCGAAATTTCAAGATTATTGAAGGCAATGTTTATAATAATCAGTTTATAAAACAGGCAAGGTATAATTAAAATGCACATTTTGCTCAATTTACGCGGCGGAATACCCGAATTTATAATGAACGATTTTAATAAACATATTATAATTACAGGAGCAGCGGGGTTTATAGGCAGTTCGCTTGTCGAATTTTTGTTGAACCTCGGAGGTTATAAAATAACGTGTATCGACAATTTTGACGATTATTATGATATATCGGCAAAGCAAAAAAATATTGCTGCATTTGAAAATCACGCTAATATACGATTTCTGAAAATTGATATTAAAAATGCCGACGAATTAAACAAAAATCTTTGTGATGATTATGATATTATCGTTCATTTGGCGGCAAAAGCGGGAGTTCGACAAAGTATATTGCAACCGAATTTGTACGAGCAAACAAACGTAGCGGGAACTTTGAATTTGCTTAATTTTGCAAAACAAAAAAATGTGAAACAATTTGTATTTGCCTCGTCGAGTAGCATTTACGGCGTTAATCCCGATGTGCCTTGGAGCGAAACATC
>JAITOP010000356.1 GCA_031289895.1 Prevotellaceae bacterium | reverse complement strand
CAGAATACGTTGTATGATAACACCCCGATAGCAGAGGCGAAACTTTTGCCGCCGGAAGATTTTCGACCCGATTGTCTCACACCACTTTATGATGCAATGGGCGCAAGTTTATGTAAACTCAAAAATCAATTAGCCAAAAATGAGGATAACAATATTCTTGTTACAATAATCACTGATGGATTGGAAAATGCGTCAAAAGAATATACCGGAAAAATGATTAAGCAGTTGATAGACGAACTGAAAGCGCAAGGCTGGATATTTGCATATATCGGTGCTAATCATGATGTTGAAGCGACAGCAGAACGAATGGGCATAAACAGCAGTATGATTTTTTCAGCAGATGACGAGGGCGTTAAAACCTTGTTTAACCGTAAAAATCAATCCCGCGACCGTTATTATACCGCTCTTAACAATAATGATGCCTGTACAATAAGTGCGATGGAAAAAGACTTTTTTAAAGAAGACGAGGACGAAAAAGACGAGGACGAGGATAATAAAAAATAATGACATTTATAAATCAGAGATTACGAAGAATCAAAAATTTTGTTTAATTTTATCTTTATGAATAGAAATTTATATATCATAGCAGGATGTAATGGCGCGGGAAAAACCACTGTTTCATATACTATATTGCCGCAAATTCTACATTGTAAGGAATTTGTTAATGCAGATGAAATAGCTAGAGGCTTATCTCCATTTCAACCCGAAAAAGTAGATATTGAAGCCGGTAGAATTATGCTTAAAAGAATAGATGAACTTTTATATAACAATGAGAGTTTTGCAGTTGAAACAACTCTCGCTACAAAAAGCTACAAAAACCAAATAATGAAAGCGAAAGCAAGAGGATATAATGTAACTTTATTGTTTTTTTGGCTACAAACGATTGATTTAGCAAAAAAAAGAGTTAGAACAAGAGTTATGCAAGGAGGACATAATATTAAAAATGAAATAATAGAACGGAGATATATTAACGGTATAAAAAATTTGTTTAATATTTATATTCCGATTTCAGATATTGTGTTTATCTTTGACAATTCGAAAGGTACTCATGAACTTATTGCAGAAAAAACAAATCATTTGGATTTGTATATCATTGATAATTTAAAATATAATAATATAAAACAATATTATGACGGAAAAAGATAAAATTGAACTCAAAAACAAAATTTTGCGGGGACTTGAAAAATGTTATCAAGATTTGCTTGCTTATAAAAAACGGAATAACGAAGAATTGGTTATCCTTAATAAGAATAAAGAAATAGTAATAATAAAACCACAAGATATTCCCGATGTAACGAAAACTACTATACAGGACTCTGTCCAACAGGATTTATAATCCGAAAAAAACCACATTGTCGTAATGATTTTGTTGCGGATTCAAATACTTATACTCCAACATTCGGATTGCAAATCCGAATGAACGAAGTTGTAGTTTTTAAAGTTTATAAAGTTGTAAAGTTCATAAAGTTATAAAGTTTTTAAAGTTATAAAGTTTGTAAAGTTCATAAAAATCAAATCAAAAAAGAAGTTATAGAGTTAAATAATAATTTTTTTTCGTAATTTTTAATTCGTAATTCGTAATTGATTTTTATCTTTGCACCCTAAATTTATGAAAAATGAATAAATATAAACGATATTTGGTTACATCAGCATTGCCGTATGCAAACGGTCCGGTGCATATCGGACACCTTGCCGGCGTTTATGTTCCTGCTGATGTTTATGTTAGATATTTGCGCTCGAAAGGCGAAGATGTTATTTTCATTGGCGGAAGCGACGAACATGGCGTTCCTATTACCATTAAAGCTCGCAAAGAAGGTGTTACGCCTCAGGATATTGTTGATAAATATCATACAATTATTAAAAAATCGTTCGCCGATTTTGGAATTTCTTTTGATATTTATTCGCGCACAAGTTCTAAAATTCATCACAAAACGGCAGCCGGTTTTTTCAGAAAACTGTACGATAACGGCAAATTTATTGAGAAAACAAGCGAGCAATATTACGACGAAGAGGCGCAGCAATTTCTTGCCGACAGATATATTGTAGGCACCTGTCCACATTGCGGCAACGAAGGCGCTTACGGCGACCAGTGCGAAAAATGCGGCTCAACGCTAAGCCCGATGGAATTGAAAAATCCACAGTCGGCAATTAGCGGCAGCAAGCCTACTTTGCGCGAAACGTCTCATTGGTATCTGCCGCTCAACGAATACGAAAGTTTTTTTAAAGACTGGATTCTCGAAAATCATAAAGACTGGAAAACAAATGTTTACGGGCAATGCAAATCGTGGATTGATTTAGGATTGCAGCCACGCGCGGTTAGCCGCGATTTGGATTGGGGCGTTCCCATTCCTGTTGACGGCGCAAAAGGCAAAGTTTTGTACGTCTGGTTTGATGCTCCTATCGGATACATTTCCAACACAATAGAACTTTTGCCCGAAAAATGGGAAAAATACTGGAAAGACAAAGATACCAAACTTGTACATTTTATCGGAAAAGACAATATCGTTTTTCACTGCATCGTTTTTCCCGCTATGCTTAAAGCACACGGCGAGTATATTTTACCCGATAATGTTCCGGCAAACGAATTTTTGAATCTCGAAGGCGATAAATTATCTACATCGCGCAATTGGGCTGTGTGGCTGCACGAATATCTCGAAGAGTTTAAAGATAAGCAAGATGTGTTACGATATGTGCTTTGCGCAAATGCCCCCGAAACAAAAGACAACGATTTTACGTGGAAAGATTTTCAAACACGCAACAACAGCGAACTCGTTGCTATACTTGGAAATTTTGTAAACCGCGCGCTTGTGCTTACCGCAAAATATTTCGATAATAAAATTCCTCAAATAAACGCCACAACCGATTACGACAACGAAACGATTGCCGAAATCCCCAAAATAAAACAACGCATTGAAGAATCGCTTGACGCATACCGCTTTCGCGAAGCCCTGAAAGAAACAATGAACCTTGCACGTCTGGGAAATAAATATCTGGCTGACACCGAGCCTTGGAAAATTGCAAAAACCGACATGGCGCGGGTAGCCACAATTCTCGGAATATCGCTGCAAATATGTGCAAATCTTACAATTGCAATTGAACCGTTTATGCCGTTTACAGCGCAAAAATTACTGAAAATGCTTAATATGTCGCAACTTAAATGGAACTCGCTGGGTAAAGCCGATTTGCTGAAAACAGGCGACACACTTGGAAAAGCCGAATTATTGTTCGATAAAATAGAAGACGATATTATAAGCCAACAAGTGCAAAAACTTTTGGATACAAAAAAAGCGAATGAACTGAATAATTATAAGCCAAATGCCATAAAACCAAATATTTCGTTAGCCGATTTTGCCAAAAACGATATTCGCGTAGGAACAGTTTTAGATTGCAAAAAAGTTCCGAAATCAGATAAACTTTTGCAATTCAGAATAAACGACGGCGCAGGCGAGCGCACAATACTTTCGGGCATTGCACAATCGTACCCGCTGCCCGAAGAATTGATAGGCACACAAATTTGTTTTATAGCAAATTTTGAACCGCGAAAAATACTCGGCACAATAAGCGAAGGAATGATACTCTCAGCCGAAGATGCCAACGGAAAATTAATTCTTATACGACCAATAAACCAAGTAAAAGCAGGAGTTGCGGTGGGATAAATTTGTTGATTTGTTTTGTTGCTTAGTTGTTTATTTGCTTTGTTGTTGATTTGAGATTAGCACACAGATAACGCAGATTAAACAGATTAACGCAGATTTTTTTTTGATTTTAAATCTTTAATAATTTTATAATTTCTTTGTTCTTGTCTCTTGTTGATTTTAGATTAGCACACAGATAACGCAGATTAAACAGATTTACGCAGATTTTTGAACTTTGAGAACTTATGCAATTTTTTGAAATCATTAGGATTTGTAGTAGATTTTGCTTCCGAACAAAAAGGTTTTGCACCTTTTGCAGGAAAAGATGAAACATATATTCGAATAATTGCAAAAAAAAATAAATAATGGAAGATTTTTCAAAATACAACGGCGAAGGCACAACGCTTCGCAAAGCCCAACTCCGAATGTTGGACATACTGATTGAAGTGGACAGAATTTGCCGTAAGCACAATATTCAATATTGGTTGGATTTTGGTACGTTGCTTGGTGCTGTCAGACACAACGGCTTTATTCCATGGGACGATGATGTGGATATTTCGGTTATGCGAAAAGACCGAAAACGTCTAAAAAAAATGTTAGTGACGGAATTGCCTGCTAATTTAAAATTTCAAGAATCAG
>JAITOP010000341.1 GCA_031289895.1 Prevotellaceae bacterium | reverse complement strand
CTTATTCCCTTATTTAAATGTTGTAAATAAGGGAATAAGGGTAGAATGTCGAGGCTAATGCTTTGCTACTAAGGGCGGCTTTTGAAAATAAGGGTTTTGATAACTGTTTGGTATTAGTTATTTTAAATGTTCTAAATTACCTGTTACGTCTTTTTAGACGAAATTAGGGTTTAAACAACTTCTAAGTTCATAAAGTTATAAAGTTTATAAAGTTATAAAGTTCTTAAGATTCTTAAAGATTTCAGCAAATCAACAAATCAACAAAAAGCAAATCAACAAAAAACAAATCAACAAATCAACAAAAAAAAACAATTAAACAAAAAAAATATTTTCATATCCGATTTTTTGTGTAGATTTGTTATATTTTTTATTTAAAGAAAATGTAAATGCTACAATTTATAAGAAAAATATTTGAACGAAAAGAAAAGAAAAACGAAAATGAATGGGTTGATTCTACTTTTGAAAACATTGAAAATGCTTTTGTTAACAATTCTATCATACCATTCAAGATAGTATCAATAAAGAAATTAGGTTTTTTGGTAAAAACAGGCGGATTATTTGCATACATTCATTTTAACAAAATGCCTTGGTGGTACAATAACGTAAATTATTGGCATGTAATAGCCTCAACATTAAAAGATAAAACATTTTTTGGTTCGATTTTAAAAGCCGAAAAAAAAGATGCAAAATCAATATTTATTTTTGTTGATGGAAGAGTTCATAATTTCAAAAAAAATGAATTGACTGAAAATGCTAAATATACGGGAATTATAGTTAACAAGTCAAAATATGGCTTGTTTATTGACATAGGCTATCATTTTGAATGGGAATACGGTTCGTTTGTAGGTTTATTACGCAAGTCGGATATTTTGCCCGATTTATTTCAATATTACGAACAAGGGCAAATGATAGAGGTTAATTACATTGGAACTGACGAGTCTATGTTGATTTTTGAATCTCCGGATTTAAACAAATATTTATTTAAACAGTCAGACACAGAGGCAGATAGAACAGTAGAAGTTCAGATAGATAGAGATGAAAACGGAAAAATAAAATTTCTGGTAGATGGAAAATACAATGCATTTTTAGTAAATACAAAAACTGAATATATATTGCAAAAAGAGTTTAAAGCGGCAATGGATAATCTGGCGAGCGGAGATATAATTAAAGGTGAAATTTTAGAATTTAACAAGCAGTATAAATATCTTCAATTCAGATGGATAGATTTTGAAAATGAAAAATTAAACGAGTTAAACGAATGTAAAAAATATTTAGGTAAAACAGCAGATATTCATATAAAAAAAGATGAAAACAAAAAAATAAAGTTTCTGATAGATGGAAAATATAACACATTCTTAATTAATACAATGCCTGAACATATATCGCAAAAAGAATTTAAGGCAGCAATAGGTAATCTGGCTGCTGGAGATATAATCAAAGGCGAAATTTTAGAATTTAGCGAACAATATAAAGCACTTCAATGCAGATGGATAGATTTTGAAAATGAAAAATTAAACGAATATAACGCGAGTAGAAATTATGCGGGAAAAACAGCAGATATTCATATAATCAGAAATGAAACCGGAAATTTAAAGTTTAAGATAGACGGAATATACAAAGCATACTTAATGAATACATTAACTGAATATATATCGAAAAAAGAATTTAAAGCGGCAATAGATAATCTGGCGAATGGAGATATAATTTCAGGCGAAATTTTAGAATTTAATGAACAACATAAATGTCTTCAATTCAGATGGATAGATTTTGAAAATAAAAGGTTAAACGAAATAAATGTCCGTAAAAACTATTTAGGCAAAACAGCAGATATTCATGTAAGCAAAGATGAAAACGGAGATTTAAAGTTTTTGATAGATGGAAAACATAATGCCTTTTTAGTAAAAAAAATACCGAAATATATACCGAAAGAAGAAATTAAAGCAGCAATGGAAAATCTGGCTGATAACGATGTAATTCTCGGTGAAATTTTAGAATACTGCGGCAAAAATTTTTTATTCAAATGGTTAAAAGTTCCTATAAGCGCCGAATTAACCGATATTTTCCTGAAACATTTGGGAAATATAGGAAAAACAGTACAAATTCGGGTGTGCAAGGTTGAAAACGGATGTTTTTTATTTAAATTAAAAGAAAAAACAAACGCACAAACAAAATTATTAAATACATTAACCGTTTTTTATTCCATAATAGAAGAACAAACAGAAAAAGCTAATGAAGAATTGCAAAATGGAGACACGATTAATGCCGAAATTATAAATTTTGATGAAATCAACAGAACTTTTTTATTTAAATGGATAACTACTGATATTCCGCAAGAAGAAAACCGTGAGGACACAGTTAATAACAAATTAAATACAAAGTCAATAGCAAACAATATAGATGAAGCAACACTAAATAAATTAAAGACTATTTCAACACAAAATTATCAAACTTAATTTGCATATCTGATAAAAAATTACGTACTTTGCGTTACGTAAAATGTGTAATAAAATATATCGTAAAATATGAAATCTGTATATATAAATCCTTTTCTTCTCACAGGATATGAGAGTCCTGAATATTTTTGTGACAGAAAAACCGAAACGGAAAAATTAATAAACGCCCTGCAAAACGGACGCAACGTTACGCTGATAAGTCCGCGCCGTATGGGAAAAACCGGATTAATTCATCATGTATTTCATTCGTTTGCCAACAAAAAAGACGTAACATGTATTTATATTGATATTTATCACACAAATTCATTAAGCGATTTTGTGAAATTACTGGCAAATACCGTAGTTGGTTCGCTCGACACAAAATCGCAAAAAATCATATCAAAAGTTTTTTCGTTTTTCAAATCAATACGACCTGTTTTGGCAGCCGACAATTCATCGGGAATTCCTAAGCTGACTATTGATTTTGCGCCATCGCAAACAGAAGAATCGCTGAAAGAAATATTTGATTATCTGGCTGAATCCGGCAAAAATTGTTTTATCGCAATCGACGAATTTCAGCAAATAACAAATTACGGCGAAAACGGCGTAGAGGCTTTGCTGCGCTCGTATGTACAACAACTTACAAATGTGCATTTTGTCTTTTCGGGAAGTCAAAAACACATAATGGAAAGTTTATTTACATCGGCATCGCGACCGTTTTATCAAAGCACACAAATGTTGCAGTTAACCGAAATTGATAAAAACGAATATCAAAAATTTGCCTCAAAATTGTTTTCAAAAGCAAATAAAACTATAACTCCCGATGTTTTTAATCTGATTTACGAAAAAGTAAACGGACACACATGGTATGTGCAAATGCTGTTAAATCGCTTGTATTCGCTGGCAAAAACCGAATATGACATTGCAACAGCCGAAAAAGTTTCGGACGAAATTATCAAAGAATACGAAGCCACATATCAAACATATTGTAAACTGATTACCGAAAAACAACTGCGTTTGCTGAAAGCAATTGCATCAGAAAATATAATAACACAACCAACATCTAACTTTTTTATCGAAAAATATAAACTCGGCGCAGCAAGTTCAATAAAAACAGCACTTACAAGTTTACTCGAAAAAGAATTGATATTCGAAAACAACGGAAATTATCGTGTTTATGACTGCTTTTTTTCGATATGGCTGAGCAAAATAAAAATATAATATACGAAATAATATACAAAATAATGAAAAAAATACTATTTTTTATCGCATTAATATTGACAACATCAATGGCATTTGCGCAAAGCGAAACCTTGATTAAGTCGATAGAAAAACTTAGAAACACAATTGTTGCTGTTGACAGATTTTATGTAGATACCGTAAACGTTGCAAAATTAGCGGAAAAAGCGGTTATTTCAATGCTCAAAGACCTTGACCCTCACTCTACTTACATATCGAAAGAAGATTTTGCTGCGGCTAACGAACCGCTTGCAGGAAGTTTTGACGGAATAGGCATTGAATTTACGGTACTTGATGATACTCTTGTTGTTATAATGCCTGTGTCGGGAGGACCTTCGGAAAGCGTTGGAATTTTGGCAGGCGACAAAATCGTTGCCGTTAACGGTCAGAATATCGCAGGAGAAAAAATCACTACCGACAAGATATATAAACATTTACGCGGACGAAAAGGCACAAAAGTTATTCTTGATATTGTTCGCCGAAATGTAAAAGAAATCATACAATTTGAAGTCATTCGCGACAAAATTCCCATCAACAGCATTGATGCAGCCTACGAAGTGCGCCCCGGACTTGCATATATCAAATTAGGACGTTTTGCGCAAACATCGATGAACGAAATTTTCATGGCATTTGCCAAATTTAAAACAAATCCCGAAGCGCTGATATTAGACCTTCGCGGAAACGGCGGCGGAATAATGGGTACAGCCGTAAACCTCGCCGACCAGTTTCTGGAAGAAGATAAATTAATAGTTTACACGTCCGGAACTCACATGCCGTCTCAAAGCGAGCTGTCAACAAATGACGGAATTTTCAAAAAGGGAAAACTTGTGTTATTGATAAACGAAGGCTCGGCATCGGCAAGCGAAATTGTTGCAGGCGCAATTCAGGACTGGGATAGAGGCATTTTAATAGGTCGCCGAACTTACGGAAAAGGCTTGGTTCAACATCAATTGCCACTCGGCGATGGCTCATATATCCGACTTACGATTTCGCGCTACCACACGCCTACGGGCAGAGTGATACAACGACCTTACGAAAAAGGAAATTCAGATAAATATATAAAAGATTTTTACGAACGATATACAAGCGGCGAAGTTTACGACAGCGTAAATATCAATTTTCCCGATTCGCTGAAATATAAAACATTGGTTAACAGTCGCACCGTATATGGCGGAGGCGGAATTATGCCCGATATTTTTATTCCGCAGGATACATCGTACTATACGCAATATTATGCACGACTTATCAATCGCGGCATAACAAACAGATTTGTATTAAATTACGTTTCGGATAAGCGAGACGAACTAAAAACGCAATATCCTGTATTTGAAGATTTTGAGAAAAAATTTATTGTTGATGATAATTTTATTGAAAAACTTGTTGCCTTTGCCGAAAAAGAAAAACTACCCCGCAACGACGAAGAACTAAACAAGTCGAAATCGGAACTGAAAATGCTGATTAAAGCCCTGTTTGCCCGCGACTTATGGGGAACAACCGAATATTTCAGAATAACAAACGCAAACATCGACAAAGAATTTGCCAAAGCCATAGAAGTCATAACCAATTGGAAAAAATACGAAAAAGAGGTTTTTGAAAAAAAATCAATTAAAAATTAAGAATTAAAAATTAAGAATTAATACCTAACAGTTACCAAAACCCTTATTTTCAAAAGCCGCCCTCAGTAGCAAAAATTAGCCTCGATATTCTACTCTTATTCCTTTATTTACAACATTTCAATAAGGGAATAAGGGTATGTGCTATCTATTTTCGGCTACTAAGGGAACTTTATATAAATAAGG
>JAITOP010000178.1 GCA_031289895.1 Prevotellaceae bacterium | reverse complement strand
TTCCCGTCCCCATTAAATGTTTTTTAACCAAAAGCAGCCGCAATAATAAAATATTTGATTAATTTTGTGGAAATATTACATAAACATTAAAAATATGAAGAAAATATTACGTTTTATATCAGTTATACTAATTGCTTTTTACGCTACGATTGGCTTTGCTCAACAAAATCCTGTCGATTGGAAAACATCGGTAACGCAAACCGAAGATAATATTTATCAAATAATTTTTAGCGCAGATATTGAAAATCATTGGCATTTGTACGATACAGGACCTTACGAAGAAGGCGAAGGACCTACTGCCACAACTTTTACTTTTGAATTGCCCGAAAACGCAACATTGGCGGGAAATATTGAAATGCTCGATAAACCTGTCCGAAAATTTGACGATATGTTTGGAATGGAAATCGGATATTTTGAAAAAACGGCGCGATTCGGTCAAAAAATAAAATTATCAGGCGACGGCGCAACAATAAAAGCAACGGTAGAATGGACGGTTTGCGATGACAGACAATGCCTTGCGCCAACCGACAAAGATTTTACACTCACGCTCGGCGTTGTCGGTGCAAATCGGCAAAATGTTGTTGAAACAGCAGTTTCGCAACCACAAATTTCCGAAAGCGAAGCAATTCCTATGCAAACCGAAGGAAAATCGCTGTGGGAATATATTATCGAAGCCATTTTGTGGGGATTGGCGGCAATCGTTACTCCCTGCGTTTTCCCGATGCTGCCAATGACAGTTTCGTTTTTTATGAAAGGCTCGAAAAACAAAAGCAAAGCCAAAGCAAGCGCGTCAATATACGGGTTGTTTATAATTTTGCTTTACACCTTACCTATTGCTGCCATTATTTTAATCATCCGAACCATTGGCGGAGACGAAACGACAGCAAACATTTTCAATTGGCTATCAACACATTGGCTGCCAAATATAATATTTTTTCTTGTCTTTATAATTTTTGCAGCATCGTTTTTCGGAGCGTTCGATATTATACTGCCAAGCTGGATGGTAAACAAAAGCGACAAAAACGCCGACAAAGGCGGCATCGGCGGAATATTTTTTATGGCGTTAACGCTTGTGCTTGTGTCGTTTTCGTGTACAGGACCAATCATAAGCACAATAATTATAAAAGCATTTGCAGGTGAATTTTGGACGCCGATAGTTGTAATGTTCGCATTTTCAACGGTTTTTGCTTTGCCGTTTATTTTAATGGCGATGTTTCCATCTGTATTGAATAAACTGCCCAAAAGCGGCGGATGGCTAAATTCGGTAAAAGTTGTTCTCGGATTTGTCGAAGTTGCTTTAAGTCTGAAATTTATAGGAATAATTGACCAAGCATATCACATGAATATTCTCGACCGTGAAATTTATCTTGCAATATGGATTGTTGTATTTACATTAATGGGATTTTATCTTTTGGGTAAGATTAAATTTGCTCACGATAGCGATGTACAACATATTGGTGTTGCGCGACTTACATTTGTTATCATTACGTTTAGTTTTGTAGTTTATTTGATTCCCGGAATGTGGGGAGCGCCGTTGAAAAGTCTTTCGGGTTACCTTACTCCAATGAGTACTCAGGATTTTGTTATAGAATCGCAAAAGCCTACAATGCAGATAAATAAAGACGGCAAATCTGTTAAATATCACAATTTTTTACATCTCCCTCACGGACTAAAAGGATTTTTTGATTATAAGGAGGCATCAGAATATGCAGCAAAAGTTGGCAAACCATTGTTTATTGACATTACAGGACACGGCTGCGTGAATTGCCGTGAAATGGAAGCTCGCGTTTGGATTGCACCAGAAGTATTTGATATATTGAATAATGAATATGTTATCGTTGCGCTTTATGTTGACGATAGAAAAATGTTGCCCGAAAATGAATGGATTACAACCGAAACAGGAAAAGTGCTAAAAACACTCGGCAAAATAAACTTCAATTTTGCATTCACAAAATACAAAGCAATATCGCAGCCACATTACGTTTTAGAAGGTAAAGGCGGCAAGATGCTTGTTCCTCCGCGCAATTACGATTTGGATATAAGCGGTTTTGTCAACTTTCTTAAAAGCGGAATTGAGGCTTATAAAAAAGATAACATGACAAATATGCTGAATATCAATTTATAAAATAATAGATATAATGAAAAATTTTACAGCTTATGGTATTTTTTAAAGGAAGATGGAAAATGGTTGAGTGCAGGCGAAGATATTGGTGGCGACACCGTTTTTGAGGCAGAAATAACTTTTCGTGAAAAAGCAAAAATAATATTAGAAAAAATAAAAAAATGAACACAGGATTAGTTGTAAAACATACAGGTATTCAGTATATTGTACAGTTTGGCGAAAACAACAAACGCATAAACTGCACTCTGCGTGGAAAATTGCGCCTGAAAGATGACAAAACAACTAATCCCATTGCCGTTGGCGACATTGTAGATATTGATTTTGACGAAAACGAAGAATCGGGAGCAATAGTAAATGTTCACCCACGAAAAAATTATATAATTCGCAAGCCTTCAAACCTTTCAAAGCAGGCACACATTGTTGCGGCAAACATTGATATTGCTTTTCTTGTTGTTACACTAACTTTGCCTGAAACCAAACTCGAATTTATCGACAGATTTTTGCTGACAACCAAAGCTTACCACATACCTACAATAATAATAATCAACAAAATAGACCTGTATAAAAATGAACTTTTAAAAAACGTACTTGCCGAATTTAAAGATATTTACACCAAAGCAGGTTACGAAATGCTGGAAGTATCGGCAACCGAAAATATTAACATTAACAAGCTGAAAGATATGATGAAAAACAAAGTTTCGGTATTTCTCGGCAATTCAGGCGTAGGAAAATCAACGTTGATAAATACTGTTGACGGCACACAAAATGCCAGAACAGGAAAAATTTCAGATGCTCATAAATCGGGAATGCACACAACAACATTTTACGAAATGTTTAATCTCGATTTCGGCGGATACATTATTGATACTCCGGGACTTAAAGGCTTCGGATTAATTGATGAATTTGAGAACGAGGAACTATATCATTTCTTCCCCGAAATTTTCAAATTTTCAAAAAATTGCAAATACAATCCATGCACACACACTCACGAACCGCAATGTGGGGTTAAGATTGCTGTTGATAACGGAGATATTCCCGTTTCGCGATATAACAATTATTTGAAAATTATTAACGACGATAACACAAAATACAGATATTAAAATGCAAATATTAAAATAAAGAATATGTTAAATAATTGTATATAAAATATTTACTCCATAAAAAATTAGTAAAAACAAGAAATCATGTTATTAAATAACAAATATATTAACCAATTAATAAATAATAAAGTATGAAAAAAATATTATTAATTTTAACAATCGCACTAATTTCGTTTTCTGCGATTGCGCAGAGCGAAAAAGAAAATCGCGGATACACAGTAAAAGTCGGCGATAACGCGCCAAATTTCACAATAAAATATATTGATGGAAAAACAGCGCAACTCAACGATTTAAAAGGAAAAGTTGTAATGTTGCAATTTACGGCAAGCTGGTGCAGCGTGTGCCGCAAAGAAATGCCGTTTATAGAATCCGACATTTGGCAAAAACACAAGGACAACAAAGATTTTGTGCTAATCGGAATAGATTTAAAGGAAAATGCCGAAACCATCAAAAAATTTATAAAGGCAACAAAAATTACGTATCCGATTGTGCTTGACAAAGATGGAAAAATATTCAGTCTTTACACCGAAGAAGATGCCGGAGTTACCCGAAATATTCTTATAAATAAAGATGGAAAAATAGTTTTTTTAACACGTCTTTACGACGAAAAAGAATTTTTGAATCTTAAAGAAAACATCAATAAATTATTAAAGTAAATTACTGATTTATAAACATTAAAACATAATACAATATGAAACTTCTTTTAATAAGCAATTCAACAAATGCAGGCGAAAAATATTTGGAATATCCAAAAAAACAAATAGCCGAATTTTTATCAAAAAACAATGTGAAAAAAGTAATGTTTGTTCCATACGCGGCAGTTACTTTTTCGTACGACGAATATCAGGAAAAAGTGCAAAATCGTTTTTCTGAATTTGGCGTTGAGGTCGATTCGGTGCATCGCCACAACGAACCGGCAAAGGCAATAGCAAAAGCGCAGGCAATAGTTGTCGGCGGCGGAAATACTTTTCATCTGGCAAGGTATATGCAACTTTACGGACTGATGGATGCCATACGCGCAAAAACGCTGAAAGGCACGCCGTATATCGGATGGAGCGCAGGTTCAAACGTTGCCTGCCCCACCATGTGCACAACAAATGATATGCCCGTTGTTCAGCCGCGCTCGTTTAAAACGCTTAACCTTGTCCCGTTTCAGATAAACCCTCATTATCTGGATGTTAATCCTGACGGACATGCAGGCGAAACCCGTGAACAACGAATTTTGGAATATATTGCAGCAAATCCGAAAAAATATGTTGTGGGCTTGCGCGAAGGCTGTATGTTGTTGATTGAGAACAACAAAATGAAACTCATAGGCAAGCGCAACGTGCGGTTATTCAAATACGGCGACGAACCCAAAGAAATTAAACCCGATGCCGATTTCAGTTTTTTATTGAAATGTTGACCGATTTTTTATAAAACAAAAAGGTGATTTTGTTTATCTTTTCGCCTTTTTGTTTTTAAAATAAAATGCAAAATGACACAAAAAAAGCAAATCATTTTAACACATTAAAAACAAATTATTTATATCTTGTTTTTTGCTTATTCACCGCAAAAATAATGTATTTTTTTAATAGATTAAATGAAAATAGTATCGGTTTTAAATATAAAACAAATATTTAATTTTAATAAAATATCAGGAAAAACGAATGACAGTTAATTTCATTTTAAAACAAAAAAATCATGAACAAAGGAGAAATAATCATTTATCAAACGCCCGATGGCACAACGAATTTGGATGTCAGGTTGGAAGAGGATACGGTTTGGCTGACGCAAGCGCAGATGACAGCTCTTTTTCAAACGACAAGAAATAATATTACAATGCACATTTCCAATGTGTTTAAAGAAGGAGAATTGGAAAAAGAAGCGGTATGTAAGGATTTCTTACATACCACTCAACACGGTGCTATTGCAGGGAAAACACAAAAATCAACCGTAAAACGATACAATCTTGATGTCGTAATTTCTGTTGGATACCGTGTTAAATCCTCATTCGACATAGTTTCCAAACTACATCGCGCTTAAAGCAAAGTTTGTAGCCGTGCAAAAAGAAGAAAAAATATGATATAAAAACAAATAATGATAATTGGGAACTTGATGAAAAAAGCAATGTGCAAAAAATGCACATTGCAAATTAATATAATCAGTTAATTTCATTTTAAAACAAAAAAATCATGAACAAAGGAGAAATAATCATTTATCAAACATCCGATGGCACAACGAATTTGGATGTCAGGTTGGAAGAGGATACGGTTTGGCTGACGCAAGCGCAAATGGTCGCATTATTTGAAAGAGACCAATCTGTTATCTCGCGTCATATCCGGAATATATTTAGTGAGGGGGAATTAAAGAAAGATTCAGTATATGCAAATTTTGCATATACTGCCACAGATGGGAAAACATACAAGGTTGAGTACTTTAATCTTGATGTCGTAATTTCTGTTGGCTATCGCGTAAAATCGCAGCGGGGTGTACAATTTCGCATTTGGGCAAACAAAATTTTGAAAGAATATATCACAAAAGGATATGCGGTCAATCAACAAGTAAAATTGGAGCAGTTGGAAAGCCTTAAACAAACGGTAAAACTGCTATCAAACGTAGTTAATGCGCAAAATCTTACTGCCGACGAAGCCACAGGTTTGTTGAAAGTAATTACCGACTACACTTATGCGCTTGACACGTTGGATAAGTATGATTATCAGTCGCTTCAAATAGACAGCACTACAAAAGAAATTCCGTTCAGGGCAACTTATGACAGCGCGATGCAAGCCATTGAAACACTGCGCAATAAGTTTAGCAGCGGCGGACTGTTCGGCAACGAAAAAGACCAATCGTTCCGAAGTTCCATAAATACGATATATCAGACTTTTGACGGCGTTGATTTATATCCGAGCGTAGAAGAAAAGGCGGCGATGTTGCTTTATCTGATTACAAAAAATCATTCGTTCAGCGATGGAAACAAACGTATTGCGGCGTTCCTTTTCCTGTGGTTTTTGGAGAAAAACGGTATTCTTTATAAAACAAACGATTCGCGGCTGATAGAAAACAACGCATTGGTGGCTCTTACCCTGATGATTGCCGAAAGTAGAACAGAAGAAAAAGATGTGATGGTAAAAGTAATTGTGAATCTGATTAACAGAAATAATTAAGTAAATTCTGTTAAATTGATATTAAAATCAAATCAAAAACTAAACAAAAAAACAAAATCATTAACTAAACAAATCATCAAAAAACAAATCAACAATTAAACAAATCACCAAAAAACAAATCATCAAAAAACAAATCAACAAAAAACAAATCAACAATTAAACAAATCAACAAAAAAACAACTCAACAAAAAACAATTTAAACAAAAGTAAAGTGCTATTTTGAAAATTTTTGTAACTTTGCGTGCTTTATTTACAAATAAAATCAAAATAATTTGACACAAGAAAAAAACATAGTTGAAACCCCGCTAATGAGGCAATATTTTGCGATGAAAGCAAAGCATCCCGATGCAATAATGCTTTTTCGCGTGGGCGATTTTTATGAAACTTTCGGCGAAGATGCTATAAAAACCAGCGAAATTCTCGGAATCACTCTCACACGCCGTGCTAATGGTGCTGCGCAATTTGTTGAACTTGCGGGATTTCCGTATCATGCAGTAAATACTTATTTGCCCAAACTTGTTCGTGCCGGTCAGCGGGTTGCAATTTGCGAGCAGCTTGAAGACCCGAAAAAAGCAAAAACAATCGTGAAACGCGGTATTATCGAAGTTGTTACGCCCGGAATTACTTTTTCGGAAAATGTACTTGAAAATCGCGAAAACAACTTTTTGGCTTGCGTGCATTTTAACAAAAAACTTGTTGGAGTTGCTTTTTTGGATGTTTCTACCGGCGAATTTTTTGTGTCGGAAGGCTCGGTTGAATATGTAGATAAGTTAATTACGAATTTTGCGCCCAAAGAAGTGCTTTTTCAAAAAGGATATGAAAACGATTTTATAAATTTTTTCGGCGACAAGCATTACACTTATAAATTAGACGAGTGGGCTTTTGTTGAAGATGCCGCACACAACAAACTGCTGCAACAATTAAAAACAAATACCTTAAAAGGATTTGGTGTTGAGAGCATTAGCGAAGGAATTACAGCCGCCGGCGCAACGCTTTTTTATCTCGACCTGCGGCAACACGAAAAACTTAAACACATTTCGTCAATTTCGCGTATCGATGGCGACAATTATGTGTGGCTCGACCGATTTAGTATTCGCAATCTCGAATTGTTTCACTCGTTCAACGAAAATGCAAAAACGCTTGTAGATGTGATAGATAAAACCATTTCGCCAATGGGTGCAAGGCTTTTGCGGCGCTGGATTTCGCTGCCGCTTAAAGATATTCGCGCAATAAATTCACGCCTCGATACTGTTGAATATTTTGTTAAAAACAATGAAATAAGCGATAAATTAATAGAAAAAATATATGAAATAGGCGATATTGAAAGAATAATGTCGAGAGCATCGGCAGGTAAAATTGTGCCGCGCGAGGTGTTACAACTTTCGTCAGCCTTATCGGCGATAAAACCGATAAAAGAACTTTGCCTAAGTGCCAACGAGCCGAATATCAATAAAATAGGCGAACAACTTAATGTCTGCGACAGTCTGAGAATAAAAATTAAAAAAGAAATCTGCAAAGATGCGCCCAATCAAGTAACAAAAGGCGGCGTAATTGCCGATGGCGTAAATGACCAACTTGATGACCTGAGAAATATCGTTCGCAACGGAAAAAAATATCTGCTCGAAATTCAGGAACGCGAAATCGAGCGCACAGGAATAAGCTCGCTGAAAATAGGATTTAACAACGTTTTCGGATATTATATCGAAGTCAGAAATACTCACAAAGATAAAGTTCCCACCGAATGGGTACGCAAGCAAACTCTCACAGAGGCAGAACGTTACATTACCGACGAACTTAAACAATACGAAGAAAAAATTCTTGGCGGCGAAGAAAAAATGATTGTTATAGAACAACAAATTTTTAATGAAATGATAGCAAATATTCTTGAATTTGTAGTTCCTGTTCAGCTTAATGCCGCACTTATTGCAAAACTTGATTGTCTGCTTGCGTTTTCGACACTTGCAACAAAATCAGACTATTGCAAACCCGAAATAACCGACAGCGACGAAATCGACATAAAACAAGGTCGCCACGCAGTGATTGAAACAATGCTGCAACCCGGAACTTACGTTGCCAACGACGTTTTTCTCGACAGCAAAGAGCAACAAATTATTATAATTACAGGACCAAATATGTCGGGAAAATCAGCAATATTGCGGCAAACGGCACTTATAGTTTTGCTTGCACAAATAGGCTGTTACGTTCCGGCGAAAGCGGCAAAAATAGGCGTTGTCGATAAAATTTTTACACGTGTAGGCGCATCCGACAATATCTCGCAAGGCGAATCTACGTTTATGGTCGAGATGCTTGAGTCGGCAAGTATTCTCAACAACCTTTCGCAACGCTCGCTTGTGCTGCTCGACGAAGTTGGACGCGGAACAAGCACCTACGACGGAATTTCCATTGCGTGGGCGATGGCAGAATATATTCACGAACATCCAACGGCAAAAGCAAAAACACTGTTTGCAACACATTATCACGAACTTAACGAAATGGAAAATTCGTTTGCGCGAATAAAAAATTACAATATTGCGGTGAAAGAAGTGAATAATAAAGTTATTTTTCTGCGCAAATTCGAGAAAGGCGGCACCGAACACAGCTTTGGTATTCACGTTGCAGCGATGTCGGGAATGCCGAAAAGCGTTGTAGCCCGCGCCGAAGAGATACTGAAAGAGCTTGAAAATGCCAACAAAAAAAATCCACTCGAAAAATCAATAAGCGAAATTGCCGAAACCCGCAGCGGCTATCAACTCAGCTTTTTTCAACTCGACGACCCAGTGCTGAAACAAATTCG
>JAITOP010000247.1 GCA_031289895.1 Prevotellaceae bacterium | reverse complement strand
TTATTTTCTTTTATTTCTTCATAATTACAAAATTATATTTTTTCATTTAAATTATCAAATCACCTTCAAGCAATCTTCATACGAAAAGCCGACAAAATCGTCAATTATCAAATCGGCGTTGGTGGTGGCTTGCAGGGCTTTGCGCGGGTTGGTTGTGGCGAGGGCAATCACTTTCATTCCGGCGTTTCGTCCTGCTTCTATTCCGGCAAACGAATCTTCAAATACTATGCAGTTTTTGGCATCGGTTTTTAAATCGCGGGCTGCCAGCAAATAGCCTTGCGGGTTGGGTTTGGAATGTGTTACCCGATTGGCGGTAACAATAGTGTCGAACCACGTTTGCATTTTAAATTTTTCTATTATTCTCGATAATTTTATATCGTCCGAACTTGTTACAAGTCCTGTTTTTATGTTTTGCGATTTTAGTTGGACAATAAAATTTTCTGCGCCTGCAATTAGCGGACATTCCATTGCTGCCTCAAATTGCATACAATCCGAAACTAATTTATTTTTTTCGTCATCCGAAAAATCGTAAAAATATTTGGTCAATATTTGCGGCATTGTTTGTCCTTTTATCTTGCTTGCAAAATTGTTTCCGCGATTATACAACTCGCCTTGTTTGTTCCAAAATTTATCGTATTGCGGCTCTGAATCAAGAATTACACCGTCTAAATCAAATAGAAAAATCATAAATTAATGTGTTAATGTGCTAATATGCTAATGTGCTAATGTGCTAATATGCTAATGTGTTAATGTGCTAATATGCTAATGTGTTAATGTGCTAATATGCTAATATGTTAATATGCTAATGTGTTAATATGTTAATGAGCTAATGTGCTAATGTGCTATATATTAATGTGTTTCATAAATTATACAAATTATTAAAAAATACCGTAGAAATGGTATGTTGGTAGAAATGGATAAATCGCCCCATTGTTCGACCCCGTATGAGGTCAGGTAATGCGTGGACATTCTTTTTCTACCAACATTTGAATTCTAACGGATTCATTCCATCTTTTATAGAATATTTATTTTTATCATTATATTTTTATCATTATATTTTTTACTTTATTCTCAAATTAACACATTAACATATTAGCATATTAGCATATTAGCAAATTAGCACATTAGCAAATTATCACATTAGTTTTAGTATCCGAAAATCTCTTGTTGCGTAAGAAATTTTATCGCTCCTAACTGACGTATTTTATTCAAATCCAAATCTTTTGAATTTCCTAATATTCCGTAGAAATATTTGCGTCCTTTTATCCATTGCTCTTGAAATGCTTTAACATCTGCAAGGGTCATGTTTTGCACGTTTTCGTATATGGCTTTGTTTCTGTCGTAATCAACGCCCATATCTTTTGCGCGAATGTACGACCACAGCACATTGTCTTTTATTATACGTTCGGTGCTTAAACGAGCGATAAGTGCCTCTTTTGCAATATTAAACGCGGCGTCGCTTTCGGGCATATTTTCTATGATTTCGGCAAAGGCATCTATTGCTGCCGATACTTTGTCGTTTTGCGAAATAATAATTGCCGTAAACGAGTAAGGATTGCTTGCTTTGTTGGGTTGAGTTAAATATGCGCTTGCCGAATATGCCAAACTGCGGGCTTCGCGCATTTCCTGAAATACTATTGAATTCATTCCGCCGCCAAAATATTCGTTATATAATGCAACATTTGCATCGTTGGCTACGTTAAATTTATCGCCTCTGTTTGAATATTGCACATAATACGTGTTTTTTGCCTCGTACTCGGCAACAAAAACTTTATTTTCGGGAGTTTCCAGATATTTTGTTTCTATCTTTTCGCTAATAGATTCAAGCGTTTCGGGCGTTTTGTGATATTTGTTTATTGCCTCAACAACTTCGCTGCTTGTCATTGGACCATAGTACAAAACCGAATGTTCTTTGGCTACTAAATTTTTAATTTTTGCAAGCAAATCATCTGATTTTAATGATTGTAAAGCACTGTTTGTGAGTGTTGTGTTGCTGATATAATCTTGTCCGTATTGCAAATAACGGCGCAGAGCCGAAAAGTTGGAACGTTGATTAAGTTTTGAGTCGCTGCGTGATTTTATTACATCTTCTTTCAGATTTTCGAGAACATCATCATTTGGTTGCGCATCGCTTAGCACTTCTTCCATAAGTTCCATTGCTTTAGGCATATTTTCGCTTAGTCCGCTGAGGCTCAAATAACTTTTTTCGTCGCTTACGCTTGCACTGAAAGAACAGGCAATATTGTAAAATTCTCTTTTGATTTCTTCCGGCGATTTTGTGCTTGTTCCCAGATAATCAATATAATCAAATGCCGTACTTATGTTAGCATCGTTGTTTTTTCCGATTTCGAAAACATATTCTATGTTAAATAAACCTGTTGTTTCGTTTTTCTTGTACAACACCGGAATATTGTTTTTTGCAGTAGTTTTTTCCATATCTTTATCAAAATCAACAAATACAGGTTCTATCGCTTTTACTTCTGCGCCGCGTATTTCTTTAAGAAAATCGCTTGCATCATCGCGGTTTGTGGCGATTGGTGTAATTTGTGGTTTGTCAATTTTCTTTTCGTTAGGGTCTTGTCCCTGACGTTTATAAACGGCAACATAATTGTTATCGCCAAATTTTTCGTTTGCAAATTTCACAACATCATCTTTTGTGATTTTTTCCAAACGTTCGATAATTCTCACTTCTTTTTCCCAGTCTATACCGTCTATAAATGCGTTAACAAAAGCATCTGCGCGACCATCATTAGAATCAAGATATTGCATAATTGATAATTTGTAATTATCAACAGATGCTTTCAATAAAGTTTCGTCAAAATCGCCGGCGCGAAGTTTTGCAATTTCGGCAAGCACAAGATTTTTAACGTCATCAAGCGTCTGATTTTGTTTAGGATACGCCTGTATCAATAACATTCCGTAATCGCTAAGCATGTTTTCGTAAGCATAAGCCTGCAAAACTTTTTGTTGCTGCATAAGGTCAATGTCAATCAATCCCGCCTGACCGTTGTATAAAATGCTTGCCGCGATATGCGCCAAATCGGCATCGTCGCTGTTTGCGCTGTTAAGCCGCCATGCCAGCGCAATTCGCTCAGCCTCAACGCCTGTTGCTTCTTTTACAATTGGAGTTGCAATAGGTTCTTCGGGTTTAAATTCGAGTTTTGGAAGATTGTCGTTTGGTTTAAATTCGCCGAAATATTTTTTTATGATATTGATTGTTTCATCAGGGTCGAAATCGCCCGAAAGGCAAATTGCCATATTATTAGGAACATACCATTGTTTATAAAAATTTTTGATATTTATTATTGATGGGTTTTTCAGTTGTTCCTGAGTTCCAAGCACAGTTTGCGTTCCGTAAGGATGATTGGGATATAATCCGGCAAGTATATTTTGGTAAATTTTACGCGAGTCGCTGGTCAACGAAATATTGTATTCTTCGTAAACAGTTTCAAGTTCGGTGTGAAATCCGCGAATAACGACATTTGCAAATCTGTCGGCTTGAATTTTCGCCCAGTTTTCAACCTGATTGCTCGGAATATCTTCGGTGTAGCAGGTTACATCATAATTTGTGTAAGCGTTTGTTCCGTTAGCGCCAATTGCCGACATAAGTTTGTCGTATTCGTTTGGAATTGCAATTTTAGATGCCTCGTTGCTAATGCTGTCAATTTTTTTGTAAATTGCCTTGCGTTCGGCATCGTCAGTTGTTTTACGATAAATTTCAAACAAATTTTCGATTTCGTCAAGCAGTGGCTTTTCGGTTTCGTAATTTGTTGTACCAAAGTTTGTTGTACCTTTAAACATTAAATGTTCAAAATAGTGAGCCAAGCCCGTAGTTTCGGCAGGGTCGTTTTTGCCGCCTGCGCGTACTGCGATGTAAGTTTGAATTCTCGGCTGTTCTTTGTTAACTGCCATGTAAACTTTCAAACCGTTGTCCAATGTGTAAATACGTGCCTTTATGGGGTCGTTTTTTACAGTTTCATAATCTTTCTTCGTGCCGCACGAAGTTGCTGCTATTATCAATATTATTGATATTACAGTTAATTTCAATTTCATCATGTTGTTTTATTTTTTAAATGTTTGTATTTATGTTTTTTATATAATTTTAAAATATGTTTTTTAATGCGTAATAACAAAAAATAAATAAAATATTTTTCTCAAATTGCAAGCCGTTAGGTTTGCTTCGTTCGGTAAAAAAATGAACCACCCTTCGTACCGCAAGCCGTAGGTTTTCAACCTTTGCTTTTATTGGTGGCGGTCTTAACGGACTGCCGTGTTGACGTGGTATTATCATTTTTACCAACAGACAATCCCTAACGGGATTTTTGTCATCTTTATAAATATTTATTTGTCATCATTTAAATCTTTATTTTTTTAAATCCTTAATATAATTTATCCAAAATATTTTCCTATTTGTAATATTTCTGTCGAAAATGTGAATACTATTACTCTGTCGTATGGTTTTATTTCTATGTCATCAGATGCAATAATGCTTGTGTCGCCGCGAATTATTCCGCATATCATGACATCGGAAATATCAAGTTCGCCGATTTTCTTTTTTGTCGCCGTGCTGCCCGGTTTCACAATAAATTCAAGGACTTTTACATCCGACCCCGAAAGATATTTTACTGTTTGAATATCCGAGCCTATTGTAAAGCGGAAAATTTTGCTTGCCGCAATAATTTTTTTGTTTATAACTGTGTCAATTCCTACATCTTCGGCAAATTTTATATAGTCGATATTTTCAACTTCGGCAATGGTTTTTTTCACTCCAAAGCGTTTTGCCGACATACACGCCAAAATATTTACTTCCGAACTTCCTGTAACCGCAACAAAAGCATCCATATTTTTCACTTCTTCTTCAACAAGCAAATCTATACTTCGTCCGTCTCCATTAATTATCAGCGACTTAGGAAGTGTTTCGGCAAGTATTGAACATTTGTCTATGTCGTTTTCAATTATTTTTATGTTTGTTCTGCCTTCAAGTTCGCGGGCAACCCGTGTTCCTATTCGACTTCCGCCAAGTACCATCAGATTTCGCACGGTGATATTTGTTTTTCCGCAAAGCAGTAAAAGGTTGTCGGCATGGTCTTTGTCGGCAATAAAATAAAGCATATCATTAATCTGAAATTCATCGTTTTCGGTTATTATTGATGTGTTTCCATTGCGTGTGATTGCAATAATTTTGCATTGAATTGCATTATTATCTTCCGATTTTAAAAAATCTGCTGTTTTGTCAATCAGCGGCGCGCCTTCTTCAAGTTTGGCAACAATAAGCTGCAATTTTCCGCCCGGAAAATCAATATATTCAGACGTTCCCGTTTGGTGCAGCATCTTAATAATTTCGTTGGACGCAATGCGCTCGGGATAAATGAGATAATCAATACCGAGATTTAAAAATATTTCTTTATTGTACGGAAAAAGATATTCGTTGTTGTTAATTCGGGCAATTACACGTTTTGCGCCTAAGGCTTTTGCCAGCAAGGTGCAAGTGATATTCATATCTTGGTCTTCAGCCGGATTTACGGCAATAAACAAGTCGGCGCGTTTCACATTTGCCTCATGTAAAACCGATATTGACGTAGGCAATCCGTTGATAGTAAGCACATCAACCGCCGATTCAACTTTATGCAATCTTTCCTCTTTCGAATCAATTATAGTAACATCGTGATAGGCATTTGTAAATAATTTTGCCAAATAAAAACCTACTTCTCCTGCTCCTGCAATTACAATTTTCATGTGTTATTCCTTAATGATTCACAAAGGTATTAAAATAATTAATATACAAAAAAAATAAGTATTGGTATTTGGTATCTGGTCGTTAGTATTTAGTCGTTGGTATTTAGTTGTTGGTATTTAGTTGTTGTTGATTTGTTTTTTGTTTTTTGTTGATTTGAATAAGCACGCAGATGACGCAGATAAAACAGATTTACGCAGATAAAAATCAATTACGAATTACGAAAATTACGAATTACGATTTTGTTGATGAAAAAAACTTTATGAACTTTATAACTTTAAAAATAAAAATGCATATTTTGTTTAAATTTTCAATAAAAACTTTTATTATTAGAAAAATAAAGAGTATTTTTGCGGCAAAATTCACAATGACTTATAATAAATCACAAATAATTAACAAAATCTCTATGAACAAGACAGAACGTGTTGAAATTGATGATGTTGTTATTCGATTTTCGGGCGATTCCGGAGATGGAATGCAACTTACAGGAACTCTATTTGCCGATACTGCCGCTTTGCTTGGCGACGGTGTCTCAACTTTTCCCGATTATCCTGCCGAAATTCGCGCTCCTCATGGCACGGTTTCCGGAGTTTCGGGTTTTCAGGTACACATTAGCAGCGGAACTGTGCGCACGCCCGGCGATTTTTGCGACGTGCTTATTGCTATGAATCCCGCCGCTTTGAAAGCCAATGCCAAATGGGCAAAAAAAGGCGCTACCATTATTGTTGATGCCGACGAATTTAACGAAAAAGGTATTCAACGTGCCGGTTTTGCTACGTTAGACCCTTTTGCCGAACTCGGATTGCAGGACAATAATTTAATATTTGCACCTATCACATCGCTGACAAAAGAAAGCTTGAAAGACAGCGGATTGGATAACAAAGTAATTGTGCGAAGTAAAAATATGTTTGCGCTCGGTATTTGCTATTTTATATACGACCAGCCTTTCGATTTTACTTTCAAGTATTTCAAAATGAAGTTCAAAAAGAAACCCGATTTGATTGAACCGAACAAAAAAGTGCTTGTTGATGGTTATAATTACGCCGCAAATACTCATGCTCACGCCAATACATATAAAATTGTTGCGCATAAAAAAGAAAAAGGCATTTACAGAAGTATCAGCGGAAATCAGGCTACTGCATGGGGATTGATTGCTGCATCCGAAAAAGCTAATCTTCCCTTATTTTGCGGTTCGTATCCTATAACGCCGGCTACGAGTATCTTAGAAGAACTTGCAATACATAAAAATCTGAACGTAAAAACACTTCAGGTTGAAGACGAAATTGCAGGAATTTGTACGGCAATAGGCGCAGCATTTGCAGGAAATTTTGCAGTAACAACAACATCCGGACCCGGACTGTCGTTAAAATCGGAAGCCTTAGGATTGGCTGTGATGACCGAATTGCCACTTGTGGTTGTAGATGTTCAGCGTGGCGGACCTTCAACAGGTTTGCCTACAAAAACCGAGCAAACCGACCTGAATCAGGCATTATACGGACGCAACGGCGAATGTCCTGTTGTTGTAATTGCGGCAAGCACTCCATCAGATTGTTTTCATTACGCCTTTTATGCCGGAAAAATTGCAATGGAACACATGACTCCCGTTATTTTACTCACCGATGGATTTATTGCAAACGGCTCGGAGCCTTGGAAAATTCCGCAAATGAAAGATTATCCTACGATTTATCCGCCAATTGTACCCGAAGGCGATACCGATTATAAACCGTATAAACGCGATGATGTTCGTTTGGCACGGCGTTGGGCATTGCCAGAAACTATGGGATTGGAACATCGTATTGGCGGTTTGGAAAAAGATTTTCTATCGGGCGAAGCATCTCACGACCCTATAAATCACGAAAAAATGGTTAATATGCGTGCTGCAAAAGTTGCACGGGTTCAGGATTTTATTCCTAATCAGGAAATTGTTGGCGAGCCGTGCGGCGATGTGCTGATGGTAGGCTGGGGCGGTACTTTCGGACACCTGTATTCGGCGGTTGAAGAACTGCAAAAAGAAGGCAAAAAAGTAAGTATGACACAGTTTAATTACATAAATCCGCTACCGAAAAATACAGGCGAAATATTTCAAAACTTCAAAAAAATTATTGTTTGCGAATTAAATTTAGGACAATTTGCAGCATATTTGCGAACACAGTTTTCGAATATCAGTTTTGAACAATGCAACAAAGTACAAGGATTGCCCTTTACAGTTGCCGAATTGAAAGAAAGCGTCAACAAATTATTATAAAAACATAAATTTATTTTAATACGAAAAAAAAATATAACGATGGAATATACACAACAAGATTTTAAAAGCCCAATGGAACTGAAATGGTGTCCCGGATGTGGCGATTATGCAGTACATGCAGCCGTTCAGCGCGCATTGCCTGTTGTTGCCAAAGAATTAAATTATACAAAACAACGATTTACTTTTGTTTCGGGAATAGGCTGCTCATCGCGGTTTCCGTATTATGTTAATTGCTACGGATTTCACGGAATACACGGACGCGCATCGGCAATTTCAACAGGCGTAAAAGTTGCAAATCCACGCCTCAGCGTTTGGCAAATCACAGGCGACGGCGATGCGTTGGCAATTGGAGGAAACCATTTTATACACGCCATTCGCCGAAATATCGACATAAATATTATTTTGTTCAACAACCAAATTTACGGATTGACAAAAGGACAATATTCGCCCACATCAAAACTTGGAATTATAACCAAAACATCTCCTTACGGAACGGTTGAACATCCTTTTAATCCGGGCGAACTGGTGATAGGCGCACGCGGCACGTTTTTTGCCCGCTCGCTTGATGTTGAAATAAAACTATCGACAGATATTATGGTTGAAGCCGCAAAACACGACGGAACATCTGTTATGGAAATGCTGGTAAACTGCGTGATATTCAACGATAAAACACATGGCTATATTTCCGACAAAGAAGAACGCGACAACAGAATAATTGTGCTGCAACACGGAAAACCAATGATTTTCGGCAAAAACAAAGATAAAGGACTTATTCTCGACCGCGAACATCTTCAACTTAAAGTTGTTGAAATAGGAAAAGACGGAATTACCGAAAACGATATTCTGATACACAACGCCGAAACTCCCGACACCGGAATACACATGATGCTCACAGGAATGAAAGCCCCCGAAATGCCCGTAGCACTCGGAATAATACGCAACGTAACCGACAAAACATACGACGATAATATTCGCGACCAACTTGAAGAAGTAAAAGCCTCAGCAAAAGTACACTGCGTTGACGACCTTCTAAACAGCGGTGCTACTTGGGAGGTGGAATAATTTTTTATAATTATTAAATATATTTAAAATTATGAAAATAACAATTTTAAAATTGACAGCAATATTGCTGTGTTTTGCAGGAAGTTTATTATTTACATCTTGCACTAAATATTGCAAAGGATTTCCTGAACAATATGTCGATTATTACCCTTACCAAGAAGGATATGTGATGAAATTTGCAAATCAAAACAATGATACAATTTTTTTACCAGTAAGTTCGGTTTTTAAACTGGAAGAGGAGACTTTATGTACCGGTATATTCAATAAATGTGACTGTAATACACCATATTTTAGTTTTGGTACTGAAAATATATGGGCAAATGATATTTCTTACGACATAAGGGGAGGTATGTATGAGGATACTCCTGCCAGCATTTTTTTTTGGTTTTATAGAGGGGGGGGGATGATAGTATTCACATTGGAAAATAATAAAGCTGAAGATTTATTCTCTACCAACACACTGATTTTGAAAGATGATAAAAACAATCAAGCGATAGTTGTAAAAGGTGAAGGTATTATTGAATTTTATGATTCTGAAAATGATGAATTATGGAAAAAAA
>JAITOP010000166.1 GCA_031289895.1 Prevotellaceae bacterium | reverse complement strand
AGCGATGCTATTGCCGTAATGATGTTTTTTAATGCTTCGCGAGCCGATGCTTATTCGGTAAGATGTATAAAAGAATAAAGTATTAATTATTTTCTAAAAATACTCATTTTAATAAATTTATTTATAACTTTGCGACAAATAAAAATGAAATTATATTAAAATTTAAAATTTAAATTTATGTTTAAAAATCATCCAAAAGGACTTTACGCCTTAGCATTAGCAAATACAGGCGAGCGTTTCGGTTATTACACGATGCTTGCTATTTTTGTGTTATTTTTGCAGGCAAAATTCGGTTTATCTTCTGCTGTTACAGGACAGATTTTTGGTGGATTCCTTGCCGCTGTTTATTTCTTACCTGTTGTTGGCGGTTTGCTTGCCGACAATGTTTGGGGTTATGGAAAAACTGTTACAATAGGTATTATTGTAATGTTTTTCGGCTATATTTTAATGGCAATTCCGGGAATGGGAATGCCTGTATTGATTGCAGCACTGTTTGTTATCGCGTTAGGAACAGGGCTTTTTAAAGGAAATTTGCAAGTACTTGTCGGTAATCTTTACGATGACCCTAAATACAAAACACGCCGCGACCCCGGTTTTTCACTGTTTTATATGGCAATAAATATTGGTGCTATGTTTGCTCCACAGGCTGCTACCGAAGTTGTAAACTTTTTTATGGGAAAAGCAGGGCTGCGTTATGTGGCTGATATTCCTGCTTTGGCGCATCAATATTTAGATGGAACTATCACAATGGAAGGTACGACAAAATTAACTGAACTTATGAGCCAACAAGGTGCGCAATTTACCGATTTGGCAAGTTTCAGTAATCTTTATATTGATAATTTGTCAGCCTCGTATAACTATGGATTCGGAGTTGCCTGCATATCATTGATTATTTCGATGATTATTTATCTTTCTACTAAAAAACTTTATAAACACGCCGATTTTAATGCAAAACAAAAAACAGCAGCGGGTGTTTCCGAAGAAGTTATACTTACTCCAAAACAGACTAAAGACCGTATTGTGGCACTCGGACTTGTGTTTGCTGTTGTTATTTTCTTCTGGATGTCGTTCCATCAAAATGGACTAACAATGACATATTTTGCACGTGATTATACACAAAATTTTGTTGATGGCTGGACAAGAATTGGCTTTAATGTAATAAACCTTGCACTTATTTGTATTGGAATTTATTCTCTTTTCAGCATATTTCAATCTAAAACATTACGTGCAAAACTAATTTCTACTGCTGTTTTGGCAGTTGCAGCCGTTTTTGTTGTAATAAAATACATAGCAATGAACCCGGACATAGGAATTGCTCCTCAAATTTTTCAACAGTTTAATCCTTTCTTTGTAGTTGCTCTTACTCCATTTTCTATTGCCATTTTTGCATGGCTTGCGAAAATCAAAAAAGAACCTTCCACTCCACGAAAAATTGGCTTCGGAATGTTGGTTGCAGCCGCAGGTTTTGCAATATTAGCCATAGCATCACTTGGACTTAAATCTCCTGCTGAACTTAAAGGTGTAGGCGGTGTAAGCAATATTCTATTAGACCCGAATTGGCTTATTGGCACATATTTTACACTAACTTTTGCAGAATTGTTGTTGAGTCCAATGGGAATTTCTTTTGTAACAAAAGTTGCCCCTCCAAAATATAAAGGATTAATGATGGGCGGTTGGTTTGCTGCAACTGCGGTAGGAAATTATTTAACCTCTGTTATTGCTGCTATTTGGGAAAGCGAAATCGCACTTTGGGCAGTTTGGGGTGTGTTAATTGCTTGCTGTCTGCTTTCGGCAATTTTCTTGTTTTCTGTAATGAAACGTTTAGAAAACTCAACAAAATAAAAATAGAATACAAATACAGAAAGAGAGATTGGCAAAAAAACGTCAATCTCTTTTTTTTCTGAAAAATTATTAACTTTGTAAAATATAAATTTATGATGATGAAAATAATTTCCAAAACAATAATTGCATTTACACTGATATTGATGACAACAAATGTATATGCTCAGAAAATAAGCTCGTTTGATGCCGACAAATTTCGTTTTGCTTTAAGCGAAGATGAAAATCCACAGATTATAGATGTGCGCACCAAAGCCGAATTTGATGCCGAACATATTAAAGACGCAATAAATATTGATATTAATAAAATTGACTTTCAGAAAAAAATTGCTAAAAAACTTAGTAAAGACAGAATTGTTTATGTTTATTGCCATTCGGGAGTGAGAAGTTTACGCGCCGCCGAAATTTTATCAACCCTTGATTTTACCCGAATATACAACCTCAACGGCGGCATCGAGGCATGGAAAAAACAAAATTATCCCATAAAAAAACGAAAAGATAAAGGCAATTTATAGTGGTTAATTATTAATGGTTAATGATTAATGCTTGCTAACTTCTTGTCTCTTAATTTTTAATTTTTAATTTTTAATTCTTAATTTTCTTGGTATTTTTTATCAAAATCTATCAAAAAAAGTTTTTCGGTGGCGCGTGTAAATGCTGTATAAAGCCAGCGTAAATCGGCAATTGTAATTTGTTCTTTAAAAAACAATCTGTCTAAAAATACTGTTCGCCATTGTCCGCCTTGAGCTTTGTGGCAGGTTATGGCATAGGCATATTTTACTTGCAGTGCATTAAAATATAAATCTTCGCGAATGGCGGCATAAAGTTTGCGTTTGTTTGTGATATGTGCATAATCTTCGGCAATTGCTGCATAAAGTTTGCGGCTTTCGTCGTAGCTAAGCGATGCCGATTCTATTTTTAGCGTATCAAGCATTATTTTACAATCAATTTCCATATCGTTATAATCGTGAAAACAAAGGCTTACATTGGCAAAATTAAAACCGTAGCGTTGTTCGTATTTGCCGATGCGGGTAATTTCGGCAATATCGCCATTGGCAATAAAATCAATATCTTTATTGTTGTCTATAAATTGATAACAATTTTTCACAACCATAAGTAAATCGCCGATTACAAGTTGTTCTTCGCGTCCGAAAATACGTGCGCGGATGCCTTCGTTATATCGGTTAGCCCGCCGATTTGAATATGTTATTACGGCTGTATTTTCAAAACCGAATTTGCTGTATGTATCGTCTATTTTTTCAACAACATCGGCAGATGATATTAATTCTACATCAGCAACATTGGTAAATTTAAATTTTGGTATTTGCAAAATATTACTATCAATATTAACACGCAAACGATTTGCATTTGAAAGAATTTCAGAATCGGCAGCCTGACGAACGACATCATTAAGATTTATTTTTTGTATATCGCCAAAATAATGCAGTTCTTGTTCGTTGAGGGCGGGGCTTTGGTCAAGTCCTACGGGCGGAAGCTGGGCGCGGTCGCCGACAAGAATAAGGCGGCACGATTTTCCGGAACGTATAAATTCAATAAGGTCGTCGAGCAAACGCCCGCTGCCAAACACCGATTGTTCGGCAAGAGTATTTGAAATCATTGATGCCTCGTCAACAATAAAAATTGTATCGGCATGAATATTTCTGTCAACAATAAATTTTCCAAATCCTTCGGAAGAAGATTTTTGGCGATAAATTTTTTTATGAATGGTATATGCTGTTGTGTTTGAATAAGATGCAAGAACTTTTGCGGCTCGTCCTGTCGGCGCAAGTAAAACCGATTTTAGTTGCAAACTTTTTAATGTAGCCACCAAAGCACTTATTGCCGAAGTCTTTCCTGTTCCGGCAAATCCACTGACAACAAAGATTCGCGAGTCGTTTTTGTCGATAATAAATTCGGCAAGTTTGACAAGCAATTCTGTTTGCGAAGACGTTGGTGTGTACTTTAAATCAGAACAAAGCTGATTAAAAACATGATTTTTGAGCATTGAACGTTAAAAAATTTGCCCCAAAATTAATCATTTAGCACGAAATATGCTATAAATTTAAAAAAAATTCATAAAAAAATTTCTGAGTGAAAAAAAAATTATAATTTTGCAAGTCAAACTTTGAGTAAAATTAAAAAAACATATAATAAATGAAAAAAATTATTCAATTAGTATTAGCCATTGTGGTTATTGTGCTGGCTTATCTTCTGATAACAAATATCAGAAAACCCATTGATTTTAACGCGGGTTATGAAATTCGTAAAACGAAAGTAGTAGAACGGTTAAAAGAAATTCGCGCTTTGCAACAAGCGTACAAAAGTGTAAAAGGCGAATATACGTCAAATTTCGATACACTCGAAAATTTCTACAAAACAGGAAAGATGCAGACATTGCGTTCGATAGGTTCATTGGACGATTCGGCAACTTTGGAGCGTACAAAAGCATACGAAAAACTGTATGACGAACAGCAAAAACAAATCAAAGCACGCCGCCCGATAAAAGGTGAAAAAATTGTAGCGTTAGTTGATATGAGCGATGCTGACATTATCAGCAAAGGCTTGGCAGTTCGCAAACCTATTGTTGACGAAGTAAAATCGGTTGTTAAAGTTGATACAATTTTACTTTCAAGCAAAGTTAATTTTAATATTGATGAATTGCGTTACGTGCCGGGAGTTGAAGTTAAAGGCAACGTAGAAAAACCTCAATTTGAAATGGAAGCAAAAATCAAAGAAACTATTTCGAAAGTGCTTGTGCCTCTGTTTGAAGCACGAGTTGCAAACGAAGTTTTTTTGAAAGGCTTGGATAAACAGGAAATTATTAACAAGAGCGACGAGCAAAAAAACCGATTGGTTAATAATTATCCCGGATTAAAAGTTGGCGATATCAACAACCCCAACAACGATGCGGGAAACTGGGAATAAGCAATGTTAGATTTTGTTGATAAAAAATTTAATTCTAATAAAGCATCAAAATACAAGTTATCCATTCAAATATCTTTGGATGGATTTCTTTTTAGTATTTTCGATGCTAATGATATTTGTGTTGTTGCAAAAAAAATAAATACCGACAGCAACATCGATAATTTATTTGCGTCCGAACCACTGTTAACCAAAAAATATTCGGCTGTTAATTGCATTGTTGTAACTCAAAAATCGACACTTGTACCCAATAATCTTTTTGATAAAAATAAATCGTCCGAATATCTTAAATTTGTTTGTAATATAAGCGACGAAAAAATATTTTCTCAAAAAGTAAAAAAAATAGGAGCGTACTGTGTTTTTGCTGTTGATAAAAATATTTGCGAAACCGTAAAAAAATATCAGCCGCGAACAGAATTTTATCATCAAAGTATTCCTTTAATTAATTCGGCTTTAGGCAGTTTCGGAAAAAATATTTTTGTTTTTTTCGATTCAAAAACCATAGATATAGTAGCCAATAATAAAGAAAAACTTTTATTGCAAAATTCGTATAAAACAGAAAATATAAACGATGCAATATATTTTGTGGCAGCAGTAAAAGAGCAGTTAGACATTGTGTTATACAATATTTTTCTTTCCGGAAAAGCAGGTAAGCGCGAATTGGAAGAATTTTTAAACGTCTTTAAACAAGCAAAATTAGAAGAAAACAAAAATCCGGCTTTTGCAACAATAGATATTGAAGATGTTTCGCAATTATTATTATTGGAAAAACTCAACAAATGCGTATAATAAGCGGAAGTCACAGAGGACGAGCAATAGTGCCGCCGCGTAATTTTCGTGCGCGACCAACAACCGATTTTGCAAAAGAAAATCTTTTCAATATTCTAAATAATATTATTGATATAGAAGAAAAAGACGTTCTCGATTTGTTTGCAGGAACAGGAAGTATAAGTTTTGAATTTGCATCGCGCGGAGCAAAAAAAATAGATACAATCGAACTAAACAACGTTCATTATACATTTATTAAACAAACAGCCAGCAATTTTGGATTCGAGCAAATTCATACAATAAAAACCAATGCCTTAAAATTCATTTCGTTTTGTTCGGCAACTTACGATATAATTTTTGCCGACCCACCATACGAAATGCCGGATATTGATAAAATTCCCGACTTAATTTTTGAATATAATTTACTGAAAAATAACGGTTTGCTGATTATAGAACATTCCGACAAATATAACTTCGGCACACATCCCCGATTTACCGATTACCGACATTACGGAAGTGTAAATTTCACTTTTTTTAAATAATTTTCATTAAAAATATTGCAAAATCAAAAAAAAGATGTACATTTGCAACCTCAAAATATTAAGGTGTGGTAGTTCAGCTTGGTTAGAATACGTGCCTGTCACGCACGGGGTCGCGGGTTCGAGTCCCGTCCGCACCGCAAA
>JAITOP010000221.1 GCA_031289895.1 Prevotellaceae bacterium | reverse complement strand
TCCGAACAGCCGTAAAGCCCGTGCGCAATAATAATATCTTCACCAGCATTTCCAAATTCACGAAAAAATAACTGCATAAAAATTGTGTGTATTTATAAAATGAAAATCAATATTTAATTTCATAATTTATTTAGTTTTTTTATCGAACGAAGATTATTCTTTCTCATTTTTGTTTCATTTTTTCAATAATTATTCGTGCAGGTTCGCTTTTTTCTACTGCTTGGTTTTTCAGATATATCTCGGCGATTTCCTGACTTTTTGTTTTTCCTATTTCAAAGGTTTGTATGGCAACAAAATAAGGAGAAAGAATAATGTCATATCCTTTTTCTTCTAAAATATCCAATAGCCACTGTCCGTAGCCTAATTTAACAGTGATTGCAGCAAAATACTCCCAATCGCTTTGAGTATCTTGTGGAAATGCGTTTTCAATAACATTTAACGCTTCCGATAAATGCTGAGTTGCAATGCCTTCATTGCGTTTATATAATTCAGAAAGTGTTTGTTCTAAGCAATATACATCTTTGGGTATCGTTGACGCATCTAATGCGTTAAATGTTTTTTCGGTTTCATCACGATAAAAACATTCCAAAAATTTTGACAAATAAGTTATTGCTTTTTTCTGTCGGCGACTGCCACGCCTCATCAAAAGCCAAATGCTAAAAAACCGTTCAGATATAGAATAAGCATTGCCTTTGGCTTTGTAGGCACGTGTTGTTTCAATCCAGCCATTTTCTGTCAAGCGTTTTAGTTGCGGCGATAGTTGATTGTTGGCATAGCGTGTTGTTTCCGATATTTTTTTGAGGTTGATAGCATCCCAATTCATGGCAATAGCATCTAAAATTATTTGCTGTTGGGCAGACAATTCTTCAAATCGGGATTTGTATAAAGGTGTTATTTCATCCAATAATGCTTCTACATCGTCGATAATATCTTCCGAAAAACCTTTGACTAACAGTTTAAACAGCATTACTGCCGTGCGCGGATTTCCACCTGTAAGTTGAAATAAGGTTTGCAAGCGCGGCATCTCTTTCGGTGTAATTAAAACATCTGTTTGTGTTACGGTTGCCAGATTTCGGATTAGCTCCATAAATTCTTTCGAATTTAATTTTTTCAAGTATTGAATTTGAAAAAAATCGTAAAACGGTGCTTTGTAATCTATTACATTTTCTTTTATATCCGAATTTCCTGCCACCGAAACTCCTGCGCCAATCATAACAGGACAAGCGTTTTCGCTAATACAGGAACGTAAAATATGTTGTTCGTCTTTGTTTAATCTATTAAAAACCAGCCCGATATTATCAATCAGCAGAATCGGTCTTCGTTTTAATTGTTTGCAAATAAACAACAAGTAGCGATACAGTTTTTCATCTGTTTTTTCTGTTATTTCAGATTGCATCAGCTCCTTTATATGTGCATCTATTTTCTCAATTTCTTTGGCATCGTATTTTTCCGTTTCTAATGAATCGGCAAGAGCGTCCAAACAATTGAGCCAAAATTCGGTAAGGTCGCGCAAATTGTATTGTTCTTCGGGAAACAACAATGGAATAAATACTTGCCGATATTGTTTTTTATGCAATTCTACTTCTATTCGTTTCAGCATCGTTGTTTTACCCATGCCTCGCTGCGCAATGATAAGGTGATGCTGTGGAATACTGTTCGGGGTTTCTTTGTTCAGTCGTTCCATCAACAGTTCAAACTGTTTTTGACGCACAACAAATAATTTTTCGGCTACTTCACCGCTTTGTCGCTGCGGATTGTATAATCCTATCTGATTTAAACTAATTGCTTTTTCCATAATGCTTATTTTATTACAAACCGATTATTCCAAAAATCCCTTAATAGCGGCGAACGAAAAACATATTTGTCGTTATCGGACATAATATAACCGTCTGTTTCCAATCTTTTCAATAATGGTTTGAATATTTTGTCTGTTTTGTCCGTATCATTCAACTCGCTATATATCAAATCATACAGAGTATTTTTCTTTTTTCCGTTCTTTGTTCTTGACAATTCTTTTAATATCATTCGGGCAAAACGTTCGTCTTCGGCATAATCCGTCAAACGTTCATCCCACGTATTGAAATAAGCGGAATCAACGAGTTTTTTATATGCTTTATCAATGGTTTCCGCCGATAGCGTATTTTCATCCATTCTAATCAAATCGACAATTTCTTTAAACAATACCGGAATAAAATAGGGTAAATTCCAGCCTAATTTATCTAACATATAGAGTGTTAAAGCATCATTGAAATCCAATTTTTCGGAATCCGCCAATGCTTTCACAAACGATATTGCCTCCTCGTTTTTAAATTCGTCAAGTTTTAAATTTGTTATATCATTTATCGCCTTGCTTAGATTGTGTTTTTGTGCAAAACTTTCGATACTTATAGAGCTGCAAAAAATCCATCGTAGCTTACTGCCTGTTGTTTGCCTTAAACTTCTTAACCAGTTCAAAAAAAATTCAACATCTTCAAAATCGTCTTTGTTTTTGCCTTTCCGCAACTTATCAAGAAAAATAGTTAATTCGTCAATTACTATTAACGTATCGTTTTCATGTACAAGCTCTTTTTCGAATTTTCGATAAATCTCCTGCCTTTGTTTTTGTAGTTCAAATGAGAAATCTTTATACGATAGTTTTAGATTAAAGTTTTTAATTCCAATTTTTTCCAACCAAGTTTCACCTTTCAATTCAAGCAAAAACTGTTTTATAAAATCCTGCTCGGTTTTTGATTTTTCCAAATCAATATATTTTCCAAGCCATCCGCGTTCATTTACTTTCTCTATCATTTTTTTGAAAAAGACGATTTTCCTACTCTGCGAGGTGCTGCAAGTATCAGAGAATTACCGTTTTCAAGTAGTTCTAACGCTCTTTCTAATTCTTTTGTTCTGCCAAAGAAATTATTACCCTCTACAACTGAACCAACTTTGTTAACTATGCTCATAATTTTTATTTTGAAATCAGGTCACAAAGATATATACAAATTTGCATATATACAAATTTGCATATATTTATTATTTCTTATATTCAGATATTTGGATTTTATTTATACTAGGCAGTTATCAAAATAATTAAAATAAAATTGAAAGTTTAGAAAAGAAGTTGTATCTTTGCAAAAAAATACAACAATGAGATTATTAAACACAAAGCCTTATTATTCGGATGCAGAATTATTGAAAAAACTACATTCCAAAAAAATGTAACCATATTTAAGTCATGGCAAATTATATATGCCATTCAAACAAATCCAAACAGCAAAGCGATAGAAATATCAAGTGCATTAAGCGTAACAAAGGCGAAGATACATTGGTTGTGGCTTTATCTGATTTAGAATTGGACAAAGATACAGTTAAATCAATCATGTAATTTAGGTGGAGATTGGACGTTATTTGATAGCGGGTTATATCAGCAAATAAGCAAAAACAAAGAACCAAGAAGTTAGAAAGTTTTAAAGATTTTAAAATCAAAAATATATATATAATATTTTCGTAATTCGTAATTGATTTTCATCTGCGTGCTTATTTCAAATCAACAAAAAACAAATCAACAAATCAACAAAAAACAAATCAACAAAAAACAAATCAACAAAAAACAAATCAACAAATCAACAAATCAACAAAAAAATCGTAATTCGTAATTAATTTTTATTTCTCCATCTTTTATTTTTTTACTACTTTTGAAATTCGTAACTAAATATTTTAAATAAAAACACTTTATCTATAATGGAAAAATTAATTTCTTGTTTCGTTCACGTAAACGAAAGCGTTGATTTCTTATCAACAGTAAATCAATTACAAAACACAGGCATCGTAAAAAAAATATTTTTGATGTCGAATGTAAAACCCTACGCCATTCCCGAAAATTGCGAATGGATTGAGTGCGAAAATTTTTATTCGTCGGAAGCCATAAAATTGATAGGCGACGCGGCGAATACACCTTACACTCTTATCAGTACAAAAACATCGCCGCTCGAATTGGGCGCGTATGCTCTCGAACGATTTGTAAATGTGATGAATGACACCAACGCAGGTTTGGTTTATTCCGATTACTACGAAAAAAAGGACGGCAACCTTTCTGCACATCCTGTAATCGACTATCAGGCAGGAAGTTTACGAGATGATTTTAATTTCGGCTCTCTGCTGTTTTACAAAACCGATGCGCTGAAAAACGGAATATCAAAATTTAGTCAACACTTTAATTTTGCCGCTTTTTACGATTTGCGCTTGAAAGTTTCGCAAACATATTCGCTGTTTCGGATTCCCGAATTTCTTTACTCCGAAGTTGAACTTGACACACGAAAATCCGGCGAAAAACAATTCGATTATGTTGACCCGAAAAATCGCGAAGTGCAAATAGAAATGGAAAAAGCCTGTACTCAACATCTTAAAGAAATAGACGGATATTTAAAACCCGATTTTGAAAAAATACAATTTGCCGCAGATGAATTTGATTTTGAGGCAAGTGTAGTAATTCCCGTTCGCAACCGAGCCAGAACAATTGAAGATGCCATAAAATCAATATTAACGCAAAAAACAAAATTCAAATTTAATCTGATAATCGTTGATAATCACTCAACTGACGGAACTACCGAAATTATAGCAAAATACGCCGCTCAAAGCAATTTTATAGTGCATATAATTCCCGAACGCAAAGATTTGGGAATAGGAGGATGCTGGACAGCCGCTGTAATGGACTCACGCTGTGGACGTTTCGCAGTTCAACTCGACAGCGACGATTTGTTTATAGACGAAAACACGCTGCAAAAAGTTGTTGATGCTTTTTACGAGCAACAATGCGCAATGGTTGTTGGAACATACAAAATTGTAGATGTAAATTTGCAAATGATACCTCCCGGAATTATCGACCACAAAGAATGGACACCCGACAACGGACGCAATAACGCTTTGCGTATAAATGGTTTAGGTGCGCCGCGAGCCTTTTACACGCCTGTGTTGCGCAAAATAAAAGTTCCAAACGTAAGCTATGGCGAAGATTATGCGGTAGGATTGGCTGTTTCGCGCAATTATCAGATAGGACGAATTTACGAACCGCTTTATTTATGCCGCCGCTGGGATGGCAACTCCGATGCAGCCCTTGATATTGCTAAGCAAAACACTTACAATACCTACAAAGACCGAGTACGCAGCATTGAACTTGCCGCACGAATTGCAAAAAATAAAAAGTAAAAACATGAAAAAAATATTATTTTTTTTGATTTCTGCGATATTTGTTTGTAACACAGCGCAATCGCAAACCGATAATGTAAATTATACGCAAGACGATGTAAATATATTTAACTCGTTGATAAAGAAAATATTATCAAGCGAAAACAACAAAAACGAATATTCGAAAATAATTCCGCAGATAGGAAAATATTTTTTGGGAACGCCATACGTAGCACATACTCTGGAATGTAACAACGAAGTTTTGACAATAAATTTGCGCGAGTTGGATTGCACCACTTTTCTCGAAAATGTTGTGGTAATTGCAACTCTTGTAAAAAATTCAAAAACCGATTTCGAATCGTATTTGCAGCAGCTTAAAAAATTTCGTTATCGTAATGGCGAAGTTGCAGGATACGGCTCGCGAATACACTATTTTTCCGATTGGATTACGACAAACGAATCGCGCGGATTTGTGAAAAACATCAGCAAGGAAATTGGCGGCGAACTTTATGATAAACAGATAAATTTCATGACCAAAAACCGCAAAAAATATCCTCGCCTCAGCGATGAAAAAACGTTTGACGAAATAACAAAATCAGAAGAAAATCTTAACGCGCACAAACACTATTACATACCAAAAGCAAAAGTAGCCGAAATAGAAAAAAACATACACGATGGCGATTTAATAGCGATAACCTGTACAACCGAAGGACTTGATATAGCGCACATTGGCATAGCCGTAAAAAAAGATGGCAGAATATATTTTATGCACGCGCCAATGTCGGGCGAAAAAGTGATGATAAGCAATGAACCGCTGCACGATTATCTTGCAAAAAACAAAGGAAATACAGGAATTATGGTTGCGCGGGTTGTGTTGTAAGGTGCTGTTATTGTTGAGGTTATCTG
>JAITOP010000200.1 GCA_031289895.1 Prevotellaceae bacterium | reverse complement strand
TTACTCAAAATTTTACCCGAAAATTATGAGCGGTTATTTTCTGTTACACTTTCTATACCCTCGCGAATATCTGTACTTTCTACAGAACGGCGCTCTGTCTTGCCCGGACTTTCCTCTCCAATTAAAAATCAGAGCGATAGAACGTTTTAGTGATATATGTATTTCGTTTTTATAAAATTTAATCGTTATTAAGTATTATAAAAAAATCTTTTTTTGTTAACTTCAAATTACGAAGAGCATTTTGTATAACAAATTCAGTTATTAAAAATTTTCTGTATTCGGCTAATGATATATTCGAAAGTTTCAAAGTTGACATAATCAGGCGTATGCAGGTATTTGTACAGAATGACTAATTTTTTGATAATTTTTATTGAAAATTATGTCTTTCAATGTGTTATTTGTACTTAGCATTTGTTCCACATTTGGCGCTTTTGCCTTTGTTTTTTTAATTATCCAACCGTGATTTGATAAATCGTCAAACAGTGTTTTTTTATTTATACAATATTCTATGTGAAGCCGAAATATTTCTTTAAATTCATTTTTTGCATCTTCTATAGTTTTGCCTGCCGCTGTTAAATCAAATGATGAACAATAAATTACATACACATTATTTTCTGCAAATATGTATAATTCTAAATTTACTTTTAATTGCTTGCCTGTGTTGGTAACCATTTCGGCATTAAAACCTAATTTTGCCATTTTTTTAACGTTTGAATTTATTTTTGTTGTCCTATCAAGGGTCGAACTTGAAGTCTTCTGATCCAGAGTCAGACGTGTTGCCAATTACACTATAGGACAATTTGTAAACTTTAAATATCGCTTTCGCCGTGCAAATTTACAATTATTTTCCGGGACGGCGATAATTTAACAGAGATTTTTTTTTCGGATATATTCCTTTTCGCACGGTTCTAATGTCTTCAATCACGTAGAAAATATTGGGATTGAAGTCGTTAAGTATTTTTTCAACAGCACTCCCCGATTTGCGCAAAACTACAATTTCTAATATATCAACCGAGCCTTCCGAGCCTTCGCCTTTGATTAAAGTTGTTCCAAATCCGTTTTTGTTAAATCGCTCGGCTAAATCTTTTCCTCCTTTCGGTAAAAATATTTTCATAAAAACCATTCCTATTGCAATACGCTCTTCTACAAGCATTCCGATAAAATTTCCTGTTGCGTAACCGCCTGCATACGCGGCGTAACAAATTATATTATTTGCGCTGTTTAATAATTCGCTTATCACTACAACCCAAATAAATACCTCGAAAAATCCGAGAAACGGCGCTATATATTTTTGTCCGCGTGCTACAAAAATCACACGTAATGTGCCAAGCGTAACATCGCAAATGCGCGCTAAAAAAATCATTATCGGTAGTGCGATATACATATATTCTGTTGGTATATTAATCATAATTTCAGTATTTTACAGTATAATTATTTTTTAAATCCGCAGCGAATAAGCAGTGCATCTATTGTTGGTTCTTGTCCTCTGAATTGTTTGTAAATAATTGAAGGATGCTCTGTTCCGCCTTTTTCTAAAATGTTTTGGCGGAATGATGTTGCTGTTTTTTTATCAAAAATTCCGTTTTTCTTAAATAATGAAAAAGCGTCTGCATCAAGCACTTCTGCCCATTTGTAACCGTAATATCCGGCAGAATATCCGCCCGAAAAAATGTGTGTAAACGAAGCAGACATCAGGCAACTGTCGATTGCAGGCAGCAGTTGTGTTTTTTGCATCGCGCGTTTTTCTGTTTTTTCGGCATCTTCGGTAAGTTCGGATGTTATTGAATGATAAGCCATATCAAGCATTCCAAAACTTAATTGCCGAAGTGTTGCATAGCCTTCGTTATAATTTTTGGAAGATATTATTTTGTTGATAAGTTGCTGTGGAATAAGATCGTTGGTTTCGTAATGTTTTGCAAACATATCAAGAAATTGTTTTTCTACGCAGAAATTTTCCATAAATTGCGATGGCAGTTCAACAAAATCGTGTAAAACGTTTGTTCCTGTAAGCGATTCGTAAGTTCCGCGAGCCAACATTCCGTGCAATGCGTGACCAAATTCGTGAAGAAAAGTTTCTGTTTCGTCGAAAGTCAGCAAGGCAGGTTTTGTTTCTGTTGGTTTTGTGAAATTGCATGTAACTGAGACTATTGGACGAATTTCTTTTCCGTCCGAAATTTTTTCATCTCTGTAACTTGTCATCCACGCGCCGCCGTTTTTGCTTTCGCGTGGAAAGAAATCGAGATATAAAACGGCTAAAAATTTTCCATCCGATTCGGTTACATCATAAACTTTTACATCGGGATGAAAAACCGGAATATCCTTATTTTCAGTAAATTTCAAACCGTATAATGTATCTGAAAGTTTAAATATTCCGTTTATCACATTTTCGAGTTTAAAATATGGGCGCAATAATTCGTCGTTTACATTATATTTTTCGGCTTTTAGTTTTTCGCTGTAAAAACTCCAATCCCAAGGCATAAGTTTTTCGGTAAAACCTTTTGATTTTGCGTAATTTACAACTTCGTCAACATCTTTCCGACCTGTATTTTTTGCGGCATCAAACAATTGATTTAAAAATTTTGTAACCGTTTCGGGATTTTCCGCCATTTTATCTTCCAGCACATAATCGGAATATGTTTTATATCCTAATAAATTAGCCATTTTCATGCGCAAATTGGCTAATTGTTTTGCAATTTCGCGATTATCATTTTCGTTGCCGTTAGCTCCGCGCCGATTGTAGGCTTTCCACATTTTTTCGCGCAGGCTGCGATTTTCGGCATATTTCATAAAAGGCACATACGACGGAGCGTGCAGCGTAAAACTCCATCCTTCCTGATTTTTGCTTTTTGATGTTGCTGCGGCTTCTTCAATAAGCGTTTCGGTCAATCCTGCCAAATCAGCTATGTCGGTAATATTTAGCACATAAGCGTTGGTTTCGGCAAGTACGTTTTGTTCAAATTTCAGCGACAGCGTTCCAAGTTCATCGGTAATTTTGCGATATTCGTCGCGCTCACTGCCTTTGAGATTTGCTCCGTTGCGGGCGAAACCTTTATATGTTTTTTCGAGCAGCGTTTTTTGTTCGGTATTCAAATCAATATTTTCGCGATTATCATAAACCGTTTTCACACGCTCGAAAAGCTTTTCGTTGAGCGAAATATCATTTGCAAGTTCGGTTAATTTCGGTTGTATTTGCAGGGCTATTTGCTGCATTTCGTCGTTTGTTTCGGCACTCAGCAGATTAAAAAATACGCTGCCGGTTTTTTTCAGCAATTCGCCGTTGCGTTCCAGCATTTCTATTGTATTTTCAAATGTTGGAGCGTCAGCATTATTGATTATGCTATCAATTTCCAGACGTGCTTGCCGTATGCCTTCGTCGAAAGCGGGCAAATAATGCTCGTTTTTAATTTTATCGAATGGGGGCGTTTGATGCGGCGTGTTCCATTCCTGCAAAAGCGGATTATCCGCGATGTTTGAATTTTTATCGTTATTTTGTTTACACGATGTTGTTAAAAATATTGCCATAGCAATTAAAATATAAATTGTTTTCATACTAATTAAACTGTTTTATTTATTAAAACCAATGCAAAAGTAATTATAAATTTTAAATTTATGTGCAAAATAAAGCAGAGTGCAGCATAACTAAATTACAGATAAATATTTTTTTTACGCTGCTTGAATTTAACAAACATTTTTTCAATGAAATAAATTCATTATCAGATAATTTTCCTAATTTAATGTAATCGCCTTTTTCGGGATTATATATATTATTTAAAAGACTTTTACTCATTATATCTGCCTGTTCTCCATATACATAAGTATCAAAAGGAAAAGAAAATGTATTACATTCCGATATTATTCTGTTTTTCTCAAAATAATAACAATTAAATTTAGAATTATCATCATTTATACAACCGTGCTTTTTTTGAAGATAATCAGGAACATGGTCTTTGTTTGTTGGTAAACTCGCCACTATTATAATCATTATCAAACGAGGCTAAAACAATAAAATATTTATTTTTGGCAGTATTGCCGTTTGGAAAATAAAAAGGGGTGCAATACAAAATATTACCGCTTTTATTTATTGTATCTTTTGAGTATTTATTTGCCATGAGTTTGTAATATTTGGCGTTATTTTTTTTTTACAAAAGTACAAATAATTAAAATAATAATAATCAAATGACAATTTGGAATTTGGCTAAAACTTTTTTTGAGGAGCTATGAAAAATAAATATTACTTTTGATTTCAATAAAAGAGAAGTAAACATGGGACAAAAAAAGAAGGAGCGGCAATCGGTAGATTCGCTGTTTTCGACGGTAAGTAGCATGCTTGTGCCGGCGCACGTGTTGGAGCATTTTGAGATATGGGATGCACACGAATACAAGGACAGATGGGTCATAGAGATGCGCGAGAAA
>JAITOP010000156.1 GCA_031289895.1 Prevotellaceae bacterium | reverse complement strand
TTTTTTTGCGTATTTTAACCGCAAAATTTTTGCAAAGTTGGCAAATTTAATTCAAAATCGGTAATCTGTATTTGATATTTTTAATTGCGGTTGAGATATTTTTATACTGCGCTTGGCTTTTATCCCTCAAAGGCACAAAGGACACTAAGGACACAAAGGACATGAAGGGCACAAAGTCCACAAAGATTTTTATAAAAAATTTGGTAGTGTCACAAATTGACTGATATGGCAAATGAAATATCTTATAATCAGTATTTTTTACTTTTGAATCAACCAATTTATGACACTACCAAAAATTTCTTTGTGTACTTTGTGTCTTTGTGGGATAATAAAATGTGCCTTTGTGAGATAATAAAAAAAACTTATCGGTTTTATCCGACAAGTCTTTTAATAATTTTTATGCGATATTTTGTTTATCGGCAAATTGCTTTTACGCCCGGAAGTTCAATTCCTTCCATATATTCGAGCAATGCGCCGCCGCCTGTCGAAACATAACTAACTTCGTTTGCCAATCCGAATTTATTAATTGCAGCAACAGAATCGCCGCCGCCGATAAGCGAGTACGCGCCTTTTTTTGTTGCTTTGGCTACGATTTTTGCTATCGCCTCTGTGCCGACTGCAAATTTCGAAAATTCAAATACTCCAACCGGACCATTCCAAAGAATAGTTTTTGATTGTAAAATTACGCTTTTCCAAATTGCAATTGTTTTCGGCGATGCGTCCATTCCTTCCCAGCCGTCGGGAATATTGTCGATAGGAACAACTTTTATGTCGGCATCGTTGCTGAACGAGTTGCCGGCAACAGTTTCGACCGAAAGGTATATTTTCACGCCTTTTTCTTTTGCTTCTTCCAAAATTTCCAACGCCAGCGGCATCAGTTCGTCTTCGCATATCGAATCGCCTATTTTTCCGCCTTGCGCTTTTATAAAAGTGAATCCCATTCCGCCGCCGATAATCAAATTATCTACGCGGTTTAAAAGCCTTTTGATAATTGTAATTTTCGACGAAACTTTTGAGCCGCCAAGTATAGCGGTGAAAGGATGTTCGGGCGATTCAAGAATTTTATCCACTGCTTTTAATTCGCCTTCCATAACGTATCCGAACATTTTGTCGTTTGAAAAATATTCGGCAATAAGCGCGGTAGAAGCGTGTGCGCGATGTGCCGTTCCGAAGGCATCGTTTATATAGCAATCGGCATACGAGGCAAGTTTTTTGGAAAATTCTTTTTGTTTTTCCTTGATTTCTTTTTTTGCAGCGGCTTTTTCTTCATCGCTTGCATTGTCGGCAAGTCCGCGAGGTTTGCCTTCTTCTTCGGCATAAAAACGGAGATTTTCTAATAATAAAACTTCGCCGGGTTTGAGCGTTGCCGCCAATTGTGCGGCTTTTTCGCCCATGCAGTCGCCCGCAAAATTAATTTTCACGCCTAAGCGCGATTCAATTGCCCCGACGATGTGCGAAAGCGAAAATTTCTCATCGTTGTTCTTTTTAGGGCGTCCGAGGTGCGACATTAAAATTACCGAACCTCCTTTTTCCAAAACTTTTTTGATTGTTGGAATTGCTGCGCGGATACGGGTATCGTCGGTTACTTCAAATTTTTCGTTCATAGGAACGTTAAAGTCAACACGAATAATTGCTCGTTTGCCGCTGAAATTGTAATTGTCAATAGTTTGCATATCTTATGATTTCTAATTTATATAAATTCGGATTGAATGACAAAAGTAATATTTAAAATTGAAACAATTTGTATAAAATGATATTTTAAATTAACAATTTAAGAATTAATAATTAACAATCGGCGAATAATGCAAATCCTGAGTTGGAAATTCTAAATTCGGGTTTATTTAAATAAAATCGCTGCCGCTTTCATTTACCGTAATTTTTTAACTTTTGATTCGTATAATTTATTAATTTTGTATTTGCGAAACAAGAAAAATATTTATGAATATTAAAAATATAAAATACGGCAACTGCGAAATTTCAACCGAACGACCTTTGGTTATGGGCATTATAAATTTCACTCCCGATTCGTTTTATTCGCAATCGCGGGCAACAACCGAAATTCAGATTGCCGAGCGAATAGAAACGATGATTTCCGAAGGCGTTGATATTATTGATGTCGGAGCATATTCATCGCGACCTTTTGCAGATGATGTTTCTGCCGGCGAAGAACTCGAAAGACTGCTGAAAGGCTTGAAAATTCTCAAACGCATAACACCCGATATTCCTGTTTCTGTCGATACTTTTCGCGCAAAAATTGTGGAACGTTTATTTGATAATTACGGGCATTTTATTGTGAATGATATTTCGGCAGGCGAATTGGACGACAAAATGTTTGAAACCGTTGCAAAACTTAGCCTTCCGTACATCGCAATGCACATGAAAGGAAATCCGCGAACAATGCAAAATAATCCTGTTTACGGCGATTTGACGAAAGACATTATCGCATATTTTACAGAAAAAACAGAGCAATTAAAAAATATCAGAGTAGAAAATATTATTATCGACCCGGGATTTGGCTTTGCAAAAACATTGGAACATAATTATAAACTGCTTGCTGATTTACACGAGTTTAAAGTTTTCGGATTGCCTCTGCTTGTTGGTTTTTCGCGAAAATCGATGTTGTACAAATTGCTGAACACAACGCCCGAAAAATCGCTGAACGCAACAACAGTTGTAAACACCATTGCTTTGCTTAAAGGCGCAAATATCCTGCGGGTACACGATGTGCAGGCAGCCGTCGAAGTTGTGAAAATAGTCATTAAGTTGTAAGTCATAAGTCGTAAGTCGTAAGTCGTAAGTCATAAGTCGTAAGTTGTAAGTATTTTGTTGATTTGAATAAGCACGCAGATTACGCAGATAAACAGATTTACACGTTTTTTTGATTTTAAAAACTTTAAAAACTTGATAATTCGATAATTTTAAGCCCATTTAAACACCTTAAACACCTTAAGCACCTTAAGCACCTTAAACACTTTAAACACTTTATAAACTTTATAACTACCATATTTGCGTGTATATATATTACATCACTATTATAAATAAGAGAATAATTATTTGTTCATACATTATAATTTTTACTTTTTTAACACTTCTTTTATTTTTTTTTGCCCCATAATTTACATTATGTTTGGTTTTAAGTTAAATAAAATAAGAGTATTAAGTGTTTTT
>JAITOP010000164.1 GCA_031289895.1 Prevotellaceae bacterium | reverse complement strand
TAAATTACGGTATCGTCATCAACGGTGAATTTACATTCCGAAAATGGCGGCGTTCCCATTTTTCCTTTTGCGTTGTTGCTGAAACCTGTTTTTTCGATAGGGATTCCGAACGAACCGGTGTCTAATCGGTTGTTGTTGTTTTCGTCGTGAAAAACAGAAACGGCATATTCGCCTGCCGCAACATCCTGCAAAACTATTGTTACTTCTTCACTTTCGACTTTTGCCAAATTTACATACGCCGGTTTTTTCAGAAAATTCGCCGAATCGTAAACGGCAACTAAAATTTTACCATCGATTTTTTCGATACCATCCACTACAATGGTCAGTTTGCTTTGTGCGTTGACTGTGCTTGCTGCAAGCAACATCAACATGAATAAAATTGTTCTCATTTTTTGTGATTTTTTTAAAATATTATTAAAGTTTGTAAAGTTATAAAGTTCTTAAAGTTATAAAGTTTATAAAGTTATAAAGTTCTTTATTGTTTTTAATTCTTAATTTTTAATTTTTAATTTTTAATTTTTAATTTTTAATTTTTAATTTAAAGCTTTTAATTGATTTAATGTTTTTGAATAACTAAGCGTAACAAACACTCCTACAAAGTAAAAGCGTGTGTTTGATGCTGTAATTTCTCTTCGCAAGCCTTGTGTGATTTTTGAATATTCGTAGCCGTAAATATTTTTGCGTCCCAATATATTTTGACATCCGAAATGCACAACAATCCATTGCTTTGGCAAAAACGACCACGATGCGTCCAATCGGCTGCGAAACGGCGTTTTTCCTAATTTTTCATACGGCGAAACATCGCTGTAATAAGGCGCACCCGACGAAATATAATAACTTGTTGCAACCAACGATTTCAGCGGCGCAATAAAATATTTCAGCGTAGCGTTAAACGAATGTTGCGCAACATAAGATGGCACAACAGATTGAAGAAAATAATCGTAATGCTTTTTTGTGTTGTTGTACGAATATGAAAGCCAATATTCCAACGATTTAAAATCGCTTTTCCAGAAAATATCTGCACCCCAGCCGTAGCCTTTTCCATCGTTATTTATAAACTGCCCTTGCTGATACGTAACTACATTTTTATATTTTTTATAATACGCATCAATTTGAAACTTTGTCTTTCTTTTCACATAACTATATGATGTTGTTGCTTTTGCAGCAGATACAAAATCAATACTGTTTGTAGTTTTCAGATAATTTATTGATGGCAACTGAAAATAATCGCCAGCCGAAAACGAAAAAATATTTTCCGCATCCAAACGATATGCAAAATACAATCGCGGCGCGGCATTAAACTTTTTCAGATAAAACGAATATTCGCCTCGCAAGCCAATACTTGCGGTGATATTATTGCCGAAAAATATTTTAGTATCGTTGTAAATACTTGCCAGATTATTTTGCACATTTGTTTTGTAATCTGTTATGAATGTATATGTTTCATCGTAAGCGCTGTAAATAAATTCTGCGCCTGTGCGGTTAGTTATTTTTCGTGTTTTATATTGCAATGTAATTTTGTTGTGATTCCAGATATTTTTTGTATTGATTTTATCGTTTTGATATTGGGTTTCTGTTCCCGAAAGCCCATCAATAACCACATTTCCGGCTGCCGATAACGATAATTTGCTGTTGAATGAGTGATAAAAATTTATTTGCGTATAAACATAAGTTTGCCTGATATTATTTTTAAGATTGACGTTATCTACATCTTTGTAATTATATACGCCATCGGCATAACTGCTGTTGAATTGCGCGGTGATTTTTGTGTCTTGCGAAAATTGTTTTGTGAAATAAACATCTGCCGAAATTTGCTGATAATGTTTTTCCCAATCGTATGTATCATCGGGAATTATTTTTGTGTAAGGCATCATATTAATGTAGTTGAGGCTTGCGCGATAGGCATACGATGGTTTTTTACCGATATGAGTAATATCGGCATAAGCCGACGAAATGGCAATATCGGTTTTTGACAGCATTTGTTCGTGTTCTTTGGTGTTGAGGTTTATTATTCCCGACATTGCCTGTCCAAATTCGGCATTAAATCCGCCTGATTGCAAAACCGTTCCGTCAAATAAATCGGGCGTAAAACGACTGCGCGAACCTGAATTTTTTGACGATAAACTGTAAGGATTTGCAACAATCAAATCGTTAATATAAATTTGCGATTCGTCGGTGTCGCCGCCTTGAATTATCAGACGTCCGTCGGTGTCGTTGCTTTGCACGCCGGGCAATACACGCATATTTCCAATAATATCAGCCATTGCCGCAGGGTTGGTAACAATATCGAAAGTTGACATTTGCAGCGTTTGCGCCGAATAATCGCTGAAACGACCGTTGCGCGAAGCCAAAACTTTTGCGCCGTCGAGATTGTATGTGCTGTCGAGCAAAATTATTTTCATGTTTTGCTGATTTTTATTGATAATCATCGCCTTAGTTTTGTAGCCGAACAACTGAAAACGCAGATTTCGGGTTTTCACCGTATCGGGATATGTTAATGTAAATTTTCCGGCATTGTCGGATATGGTTTTCACCATTCCGTTGTTGAAACTTACCGAAACGTTTGCAAGAGCATTGCTGTTTTTATCGACAATTTCGCCGGATAATTCGGTTTGCGCACTAAGGCTGAATCCCGCACAAACAAAGCAAATCAGCATAATAAATTTGTAATTTTTCATTTCTTTTATTTTTATAAATTAGTTTATAATGTAAACCATATTTTCAAAAAAAATAATACGATATTATTATTTTTTTTGTTTTTCCATCAATTGATTTATTTTGCGTTCTTTCCATTCGTCGCCCCACAAGCCGCAGCCGAAAACGCGAAGAGCATGACACATCACGCCTATTCCCCAACCTAAAAGAGGATAAAAAAACCACAAATGATGAGGTGTTGAAAAATAATTGAGTAAAAATAATCCTGCATTTACAATGCAATAAATGAACAGATGCGAATAAAATCCGCTGATTTCGTTTACTCGTCTTTCTGCTCTTTGTCGAGCTTCGTTGTTGTTTATAATTTCCATTTTTTTTTGTTTTTATAATTTTGATTAAAATTTAATTGATTTCCGATTCTATTATTTCTGATATTTGTTGTGATAATTCGGGTATTTTGTGGCGGGCAACATCCCAAACAATGGTGTAATTAACACCAATGTAATCGTGAATTAATCTATCTCTCATTCCTGCCATATTTTTCCAATTAATTTTATTCCATTTAAGTTTAAAATCAACAGGTATTTTTTTAGACGCTTCTCCAATTATTTCCAAACTGCGAACTATCGCCCGTTTCATTACTTCATTATCCAATAAATCATCTTTTGTTATTTCCGAAGTTGTAGAAATAATAAATTGACATTCATCTGCAATGTGCCGTAAAAATTCAATAGGTTGCTTACACATAATTTACTTCTTTTAAAATAGATTTACCAATATAAGGACTTAAACCATTGAACGTAACAATTTCTATTTTTTCGTTGGCAAATAAGTCTTCCAGATAATTACACAAACTCATATAATTATCAAATGTTTCTTTTTCGGGTACAAAATCGACCAAAATATCTATATCGCTTTGAGGCGTTTGCTCGTTGCGCACATACGAACCAAAAAGACCTATTTTATTTACGCCGAATGTGGTTAATTGTGTTTTGTGTAAGCGCATTATTTCTAATATGTTATTTTTTGATGTCATAATTCTGTTTCATTTAATGTTATGTTACAAATATAATGAATTTTTTAATTGGTTACTGATTTTATTTTATATACGTTTTCAAATTCTTCACATAAGTATCAAAAGCATTAATACCTTTTGATGTTATATTGCATATTGTTCGCGGCATTTTTCCCTGAAATGTTTTTGTAACTTTAATATATCCTGCTTCGTTTAGCTTGTCAATTTGCACGCTCAGGTTGCCCGATGTAGCCTTGGTTTTTTCTTTCAAAAAAACAAAATCGGCTTCTTCAACGCTAATCAGCAACGACATTATCGCCAAACGCAGTTGCGAATGTAACAAGGGGTCGAGCTCTTTAAACATTTTGTTTTGCTTTTTTGTTTAAAATGTGTCCGGGAATTACAAATCCGACAATCATACAAGCGGCTAAAATCAAGAATTGCAAATCGCCGCGTCTTAATATTATATACGAAAGTACGCAGAGTAAAGCGCCTGCCCAAAAACAAATTGCGCCCAAATAAAACGGTTTATACCGACACGCTTTTGCCATGCCAAATTCTGCTATCGCCATCATTATCATTATTAATGGCGTAATAAGTGCGAAAAAAATCCAATTGTATTCAACTTTATAAGGATTAAAAATAGCCATCGCAAATAAGACAATTAAAAGTATTGAAATTGAAATTATAAAGCCTTTCCATATATAGCTTATAATGCCGTCGATTTGTGTTCGCACGATTTTCGAGCGGTCGGTTTTTCGCTTGATAAAATAATCTATAATATTTGAAAAAATCATTAACCACCAAAGATTAAACGATTTAGCAGCAAGCTCGTCTGGCAAAGTGTTTACTAATATGAAATTGGCAATTGCAACCAAGGCAACCGTATAACCATGAAAAATTAAACTGTTGGCATTGCCTTTTTGAATATTATTGCGTGCGCGGTCAATCATTTCGTTGATTACGGCTAAACTTTGCTGTTCTGTAAATTTTGTTTCCATTATGTTTTATTATTTAACAAATTAAATTCCGCACAAAAGTAAAGTAGTTTATATTATAAACCAAATTTTTATTGAAAATATTTAAAAAAATTAATTTATATGATTGGTTATAAGTGTTTTGCTAAGTGTTAAAATTTTTGAGAGTGAGAAATAAAAATGTGATTAATGTAGAAATGTGATTAATGTGAGAATGTGAGAATGTGAAAATGTGGGAATGTGATTAATGTGAAAATGTGATTAATAGCCACGAATTACACGAATTAACACGAATTTTAATAATGTGATTAATGTGAAAATGTGATTAATTGCGACCAGCGACTAAATACTAACGACTAAATACGGATTACTGAATACTGAATACATTTTTTTGCATAATAAAATATTATTTTTACATTTGCAATTACAAAAAAACGTATATATGAAAAATTATGTACATAGATTTATAAAATCTCTTTGTTGCCGATTACAAATATTGCAGCAAGTAAATGTTTTACGAAACTTTTTGTAAAGTTATTCCTTTTTAATTAAATAAGCAATCATGAAAAAGAAAATAATTTTAGCAATAGCATTTATTTGCGCCATTTTTGAAATAACTGCGCAACAGCCCATTGATAAAACTCAGTTAACCTGTTTTTATAAATATGATTATACACAAAGTGGATTACGCTCTGTTAGAAAATTAATTGATACAATGATGCTTGAAATAGGCAACAAATCGTGTAAATT
>JAITOP010000155.1 GCA_031289895.1 Prevotellaceae bacterium | reverse complement strand
CGCTCATCTCGTTTTGGCAAAAATAATCAAACAGCAACGTTTTTTTCGGGAGGTCTAATGTGGAATATCAAATCTGAAAATTTTCTTAAAAATACAAAGTGGATAGATTTATTGAAACTACGTTTAAGCGTTGGCTCGCAAGGTAATTCCGATTTTGGCGATGACCGAACTTACTGGTACAAACATTTAGCGACAACAGGAACTACTACGGCATATCAAGGTTCGCCGAGTTTAGCGGCATCAGAACCCGGCAATAGCAAACTTACATGGGAAAAGCAGGTATTGACAACAGTAACTGTTAACGCCCGATTTTTCAATATCGTAAATCTGGATTTGGAATTATACAACCGACACACATCAAGTATGTTGTTTGCAGTACCTTATCCGTGGACTTCGGGATATGCAGAAATTACATCAAACGTAGGAAGTTTGGTAAACAGAGGTATTGACGTATCATTGGATTTTGATATTGTGCGCACAAAAGATTGGTATGTTGGTTTGGCTACCCGATTGGGATATAATCACAGTAAAGTTACAAAATTATTTCTCGGCAGAGATAAATATATTGACAATGCAAGAGGCACAACATACGCCGTAGGCAGACCTGTTGAAATGTACTGGCCACTCTTTGCCGGCGTTGACCCTAATGATGGCAAACCAATGTGGTATCTTCCGGGAAAAGATGTGAGAGTTCAAACCAAAGACCCTTCGCGAACAACAAAAATATACAGCGACGATTTATATCAAAATACGGAAAAACCACGATATGCGCCTGTTGCCGGTGGTTTTGACATTAATTTGAAATGGAAAAATTTTAGCATTTCAACTAATTTCTCTTATGTATTGGGAAAATATTTATACAATAATGATGCTTATTTTACATTAAATCCATCGCAATTTGCGTCATCGCCGATAAGCCCAGCTAAAGATATTATTAATAATTATTGGAAAAAAGCAGGCGATGTGGCAAAATATCCCGACATAAAAACAAAAACTATGGATTTTGATGACCGCTTGCTCGAAAATGCTTCGTTTTTACGGCTGAAATCATTAATCGTATCGTACACTTTGTCGAAATCGGTTTTAAATAAAACGGATTTGATTAAAGATGTGAAATTCTTTTTTGCAGGTCGTAATTTGTTTACTGTTACCAAATACAGCGGACAAGACCCCGAAGTTGATGCAAATATGACATTGGGAGCATATCCTAATACCCGACAATATTCATTTGGAATTGAATTAACTTTTTAAAATTTTATAAGATGAAAAAAATATCAACAATTATAATCGTAGTAATTACACTACTCGTAATACCTGCCTCGTGCGAAATAGAAAAAAATCCGTTTTATGCAATCGAAGAATCCGAATCGTACAAAACAATACAAGATGCTAAGGCTTTTAATAACGGTTTATATACATTTTTGCGTAACCGTTCGGGCGGCTTGTTTTTGGAAGCACGCGATATACAAGCCGACATTTTTAACGCATCATCCGATTTCGGCAACAGAATGGGAACTGTTTATCGCTGGGATTTTACATCAGCCGATTATACAATAGGCGATGACACTTGGCAACCTTATTATTCGGCAATATCTAAACTTAATAGTTTTCTTGATAATGTAAATAAAATAAGACCGACTAATGCCGCCGACGAGGCTCTGCTTAACAAATACAAAGGCGAAGCGTATTTTGTACGTGCTTTTTATTATCATAAATTAGTGAAAAATCATGCCAAAGATTACGAGCCTGCAACAGCATCAACAGATTTGGGCTTACCGATGGTTTTACATTTTGATGTTGAACAGAAACCATCACGCTCGACAGTAGAAGAAACGTACAAACAAATAACTGCGGATATTGCGGAAGCAAAAAAACTGATTGTTACTGCGGGAAAAGCCGGCTCTGAACGAATAACCAAAGATTGTGTTACTGCGCTCGAAGCTCGTGTTTTGCTCGATATGCACAAATACACCGAAGCCGCCGCTGCCGCCGATACTTTGATAAACAGCAACACCTATCCCCTCGTTTCAACGGCTGCTGATTTCAAAAAAATATGGTACAACGACAATCCTGCCGAATCGATTTTGCAGTTGTATGCCGCAAAAAGTACCGAAGCACCGCCCTCGACAGGTTCAAGATATTTGGGCTACAGCGCAGGCACAGGCAGATATGTTCCCGATTTTATTCCCCAGCAATGGGTGGTTGACCTTTACGATACAGCCGATATACGCGCAAACGTATATCTTGCAAAACTTCCCGTAAGGCTTAATACTATTGACACAAGCGTATATTTGGTAAACAAATATCCGGGCAATCCCGAATTATTTACAGGCGCAACAACAAATTATCAACATAAACCTAAAATATTTCGTATTGCCGAAATGTATCTTATAAAAGCCGAAGCGCATGCATGGAATAACGACGATGCTAATGCTCTCGCCGCACTAAACGAACTGAGAACAAAACGCGGACTGAACGCTTTGACAGGAATTACAGGCGAGAATCTTAAAAACGCAATTAAAGAAGAACGACTGCGCGAAATGTTGTGCGAAGGCTCGCGCTTAGACGATTTGAAAAGATGGAATGACGATTGTGTTCGCAAAGCACCGCAAAACGCAAGCATCATCACAACAGGAACAGACAGCGACAAACTAATACGACAAGCAGGACACGACAAGTTTGTATGGGCTATCCCCGCCAACGAAATCAACACAAATCCCAATCTGAAAGGACAACAAAATCCGGGCTGGGATAATTGAGTTTTTGGTATTTGGTCGTTGGTCGTTAGTATTTAGTCGTTGGTCATTAGTCGTTGGTCGTTGGTCGTTGGTCATTGGTCGTTGGTCATTGGTCATTGGTCGTTGGTCATTAGTCGTTGGTCATTGGTATTTGATATTTGGTATTTGATATTTGGTCATTGGCTGAAGTTATGATTGTAGAGTAGAGTGAAAAATTGAGAGTGGTGAATTAAATTTATTCAGTTCTTAGTTTTTCACTCTTAATTTTTATTTTTTAATTCTTAAATCCTGTAAATCCAAAAATCCTGTAAATCCTGATTCAGACATTTTTTTTAATTCTCGTTATGATTTTTTTTTCGGATTACAAATCCTTATATTTCAACATTCGGATTGCAAATCTGAATGAACGGAAAATCCTATAATGTTAAAAAAGCGGCATTGCAAATGCCGCTTAACGGGGGGCATTTACCTATTCGTTTCATAGATTCGTAAAGTTTTTCGCCTGTCTTACAATCCAAATTCATGTATATTAATCGACCATCACCTCTTTTCATTATACTAATCCCCCAGAAAGCTTCTTTCTTTATTTCTCCATTAACAGTATGTTGAGGATATTTTTTTATTTCTATAATATACTCATCCGGATTTTCATCTTTAATGTACGTCTCTTTAATATACTCCATAACATTTTCCTTCGTAAATTCAAATAATGAATCATCATAGTCATATTCAAATGCTTCAACAATAGCCCCATTGTTGTCATATAAATATCCAATACCAATAACATCTTCGCGAATAATAACCTCATGACTAATCTCCTCTACAACAACAATACGACTATAATTCTTATATTTAAGTTCCATTGTTCGTTTGAGTTTTCCGTTTGGATAAAATTCACTGTTACGCTCAACAGGAGAGTCTTCTGCTGTTTCTTGTTTAGTAATAGTATTCAGATTAAAAGAAATACCTGTTATTTTGTTTTGTTCCTGCTTCATGTAGCCGCTTAATTCTCCACCTATAAATACTATTCTGGCAAAGTCTTTCAAATTGTCTTGAAACATATTTGTCTCTTCATATTTATTTAAACTATAGTTTAGTTTGATATTTTTTCCTTCTTTTTGTAAGAAAAAGTTTTCAAGTTTATGTCCTTCAGGCTTAATACCTTTTTTTATGCTGTCTCTAAGCAGATATGCTTCTTTTAAATCCGAAGCAAGAATTTTCCTCATACGTTCTTTCATCTCATTTACCTCTTTTAAATCTGCAGCAAGACTTTCTTCCAGACTTTTTTTCAGAAGTTCCGCGTTTTCTGTTTGTGATTTCATATATAATTCTTTATTATTTGTTATTAGCGTTTGCCCGTTGCTATTATTGTATAAAAATAAAACAAAAACAACGATTATAAATATTTTATTTTTCATTATTCTCATACCCCCCGTTAAGCGGCATTTGCAATGCCGCTTTTTTAACATTATCGGATTTGCAATCCGACATACATATTCTGTTGTTCTCATATTGTTTTATATTTTTCATTTACTTTATCATTTATACAATTACAAATTGTTTCTTGTTTACAAGCGGCATTACAAATGCCGCTCAAAGGGTTTTTTCTTGGAACTTTTAGGGACATTTTATGACATTGGGGATTGTCCTAATATCATAAATAGTCCTTTTATTGTTCCTAATAATCTTTTGTTCCCGTCCATTCGGATTTGCAATCCGAATTTAATGCAAACTTATTTTATAAGTGTAACATTTCAATCCTTTTTATCACAAAATTACATTTTTATTTTGAATCTTATCAAATAGGATTACAAATTCTGCGGAACGGAAAATTAGTGTAATTAGTGGCAAAATATATTTTTTATTCGTGTAAATTAGTGTAATTAGTGGCAAATTAATCACTAATCATTAATCACTAACCATTAATTTTTAATTC
>JAITOP010000145.1 GCA_031289895.1 Prevotellaceae bacterium | reverse complement strand
TTTTTACAAACATTTGAATCCGATAATATTCATTCCATCTGTTATAGGCTATTTATTTTTTATCACTAAATATTCAATAATAAATAATCAATTGTTTAAATCTCTAAATCATTTAACTTATTAATTTATTGGTTATTGATTCTTGATTTACAAATGCGTGACGGGTTTTATACAGAAAAAAACGTAAAAAAAATTTGTATATCAAAAAAAATTTACGACCTTTGCAGGCTAAAATTGAAAATCAAAAGTTGATTTTAATCATAAGTTATTTGAAAACAGAATAAATTCTATAAAAAAATGTCACGAATTTGTCAAATTACAGGAAAGAGTGTTGTTATCGGAAACAACGTATCGCACTCAAAACGCAGAACAAAAAGAGAATTTTGTCCTAATCTTAAAACAAAACGTTTTTGGCTTGAGGAAGAAAAACGTTTTGTTACACTTAAAGTGTCTGCTGCAGGTATTCGCACTATCAATAAAAAAGGATTGAAAGTTGCGTTAAAAGATGCTCAGGAACAAGGTTTAATTAATACTTATTAAAAATAAAAAGGAGATTGAACGATGGGAAAGAAAAGTAAAGACGCAAGAATTCAGGTAATACTTGAATGTACCGAACAAAGAGAATCGGGCGTTGCAGGAATATCGAGATATATTACTACGAAAAACAAAAAAAATAATCCTGACAGATTAGAACGTAAAAAATATAACCCGTATCTTAAGAAGGTAACACTTCACAGAGAAATTAAATAATTTTTAAGTCATGGCAAAGAAAGCAGTTGCAACCCTTAGGGATAAAAGCGTAAAGAAAAACGTAAAATGTATCAAAATGGTGAAATCGCCAAAAACAGGTGCTTATGCGTTTAAAGAAGAAATTCTTGAAGGCGAAGAAGTAAAAACTTTTTTCGCAAAATAAAAGGTATTTGCCAATATTTAATTGGTATTGACAGTAAATAAAAGTTCTCTTTTTATGGAGAACTTTTTTGTTTTTATATCCTTTTATGTGATAAAAAATAAATAAGCTATAAAAGATGTAATGAATCCGTTAGTATTCAAATGTTTATAGAAAACGAATGTACACACATTATCTTCGACCCCGAATGGGGTCGAACAATGGGGGATTTGTACATTTCTACCAACATACAATCCTTAACGGGATTTTTTATATTCGCACAAATTGTAATTCTTAATTTTTAATTTTTAATTCTTAATTCTATCAAATCCCTATCGGTTTTTTTTGTCATCCTTTATAATTTGTTTATTTGTCATTACATAGCGTAAATAAATAAAGGGAAACCATTACGATTTCCCTTTATTTTGGATAACTAAACTATTATAAATTACTTATTTAATGTAACCATAATATTCTTCATCTGTTGAACAATCCCACCATACAGGACAAGACCAAATTGGGTCGGTCATTGCCTGCTTGTTGGATGCCAGTAATTGTTTATTATTATAATTGCTTTCGTGAGTACTTTGACTGAAACGACGGAACCAATAGGTCAAGTCGGAAGGAGAACCTCCAATTATTTTACTGGTAGCGGTAAATTCAAACGGACGTTTATATCCGGGATAAACTACTCCCAAACTACCAATATTTCCTGCGCTGTAATTGAAACGACGCATATCATTCCATATTTCCATATCAAATCCTAACGCAATTGTCTTTTGACGTATAATTTCAGCCATAGTTAAACTACCGGCACTTTGGCATACACCTGCACTGCTCAAATATGTAGCTATATCTCCATTGTTCATTGGCAATTCATCAGGATTTACAGTTCCATCTGCTTGCCATTGACCTAATTTTACCTGCATTCTGGCAAAATGGGCTTGTATTCCATCTTTATAAGCTGTTAATGCTGCTCCGCTGTTGCCTTGTCGCAGATATATTTCAGCTTTTATAAAGCACATTTCAGCATAAGTTAAAATATCCGAATCTGAGTTTGGACGGGCATAGAAAGTACCTGTACCTGCGACATAATTAAAGCTTGCATGAGGATAGTAAAACATATCTTTCACAGAACGTCCGCTTGTTGACATACTGTTAGCCCGCATATTTACATAAATTGAATCTCCTGCATGTAAGTAATTAGTACCGTCGCAATAAATTTGTCCTTTCGTATAGGTAACAATAACAGTATCAGCGTGAATATCATCAACATGATGCCACAATGAAGCATCTGCCATAAATTGAGCCTTATTCGCTGATGGCCAATCTTTTAGTGAATATTTTAATTTCACATCGGCTCCTGTAACATAAGATGAGCTTAGTAATGCTCCATTCATACGAACATTCGAGTTCATTACATCAATACCCACATCGCGTAGCCATTCGTAACTTGCTATGCTGCCATCGGGATTTAATATTACTTTGTTCATCATTGCCGGAATCATTTTTTCAAGACGAGGGTCGATTACTCCGCCTTCTTTAAACAAATCTATATAATATCGTGTTGCACGCTGAGTAGCACCATAGGCAACACAATTCCATAATTCACTGGTTTGATAAGGGTCGGCTACTGTAAAGTTGGTTTGATCTCCTGCAACATTATAATGTTTCATTACCGTATTATCACTATTTGACTGAATGGCTTTCGACAAAGCATCGAGAATATCATTTGGCTGGAATAAATCGGCTTTTTTCGACAAATGCAACAAATAACGCGCTTTAAGTCCATAACACAGTTTCAACCATTTATTAACATCGCCTCCGTTCCATATATCGGTATTACCAAAAACAGGAGCACCGGGTTCTTGAGCCGGTTTCGAGAAATTTTCAATGGCTTTGTCAAGATAATCCATTGCTATATAATACATAGTCTTACCATCATCGTAAGCAGGATTAGGCTTTGGAGTGAATGCTTCGGTAATAGGCAATTCGCCGTGAAGGTCGAGCATCATCATTGTTCCCATAGCTTTAAGGCAATAGCCTGCACCAATATAGTAATAAGCACCGCTTTCTCCGGCTTTCTTTATAAGTGGGTCAATGTTAACCGCAGCTCCTACGTACCAGTTTTGATATATAGTTGTACAACTGCTTTGTGCCGGATCCCATGATGCCAATGAACCGTTACCGGCGGCAGTTCCAAGTTGTGTTAAAAGTCCACCTACTGTACAAACTCTCATACCGGCTGTACCCCATGCATAGCCAAAATAATTTTGAATCCATGGAAGTCTTGTATTGACTGTTGCACTCTCAGAAGTTGGATTATCGGGATCAAGGTTTACATCAAGCCAATCGGTGCATGAAACCATACTCATAGAGAGTACCAAAAATGAAATATATATTATCTTTTTCATATTCTTTTTTTTTATTATTAAATATCATTAAAATGTTATGTTTATGCCAAATGAAACTCCTGCCAATGCAGGTATTCCACAATAATCAACACCGGCAGAGCCTGAACCGCCTGTACCTGAACCGCTTACCGCAACTTCAGGGTCTAAGCCCTTATAATTGGTAATAACAAAGAGATTTGTTCCCGAAACAGTAGCTCTCAAACCTTTAATTACGTTCTGTTTTTTCAGCAAATCTTTAAAATCATAAGACAGTGAAATAGAACGTAGTCTAATCCAATTTGTTTTGGTTATAAAGTTGTAAGCATCACCGGCATATTGATTCCAATATTGACGAATCATGTAATCACCTGACCTTTGTGCGTTGTTAACTGTGTACATCTGACCACTATTGTAAGTAATAGTTTGTTCCTGATATACAGGCGCTGCTGCTGTACCTGTATTAACTACACCCGAAAATGTTACCGATGTTCTTTTCAATGTACGCTCGCTCAATCCCATTGTAGTTAGATAATATTCGGTACCATTGTAAATATCTCCGCCCAATCTTAAATCAAGCAAGAACGAAAGATTGAAGTTTTTATATGTAAAACTATTGTTTAAACCGCCAATCATTTTTGGCTCACGATTTCCAACTATGCTTGTTTGTCCTGTTGTAAGTTTATACAATCCTGTTGTAGCATCAATTACTTTGCGTCCATTTTTTATTTCCGCTTTTCCTGCTGCATCTTTTTCACGTTCAACATAATTTCCGGTAAGTCCAAGGAAATATCCGCCATAAGGAATAGCACCGGCTTTAACTCCACCTATTTGCACATCGGTTACATAGAATATATCCACACCATCAATAAAATCGCCTAAACGTCCGCGGTTTCCCGAAAGGTTTAATGTTGCTTCCCATTGAAAATCTTTGGTAACTATTGGTTTTCCTGTAATAGACAATTCCATACCTTTGTTGATTACTTCGCCGCCATTGAGAGTAAGAAATATATAACCTGTTGATTGAGCCAAACGTGGCGAACATAATTGTTCGGTAGTTTTTGAATAATAATATGTGTATTCCAAACCTAAGCGTCCATTAAGAAATCGGAGTTCTGTACCAATTTCGTAAGAAGCTTGATTTTCGGGTTTTAGATTAGGATTTCCACCTGTCCAGCTATTACCTACACCAACAACTCCTCCGTTCATTGTTGCAACAGGCCAAAGATAAGTACCTACAGCATACGCATCTGCATCCTTACCTACATTAGCCCACGATGCTCTGAGTTTACCAAAGGTAAGAATATCATTTTTAGGTATTACTTCGGTAAAAACAAAAGATGCGGAAACAGAAGGATAGAAATAAGAACGATTTTCAATAGGCAAAGTAGAAGACCAGTCGTTACGTCCTGTAATGGATAAATAAACCATATTTTTATATGCTGCGCGTAATTCTCCATAAACGCCAACCAAACGTTTCTTTGATGTTCTATCGGTAAGTTCCTTATTGTCTTTAGGTATATTGCCAAAACTGATAGTACCTTCCGTTATGAACTTATATCCCCAATGGTTTTGATTCAGACCTTGCGTTGCATCGGTAGATGTACCCAATAACAAATTCAGGTCGAAATCACCAAAAGTTTTGTGCATATTCGACATAACGTTTGTTGTAAGATATTGATAATTGTAATCGCTTTTTGCCAAATACCCATCTTGGTATCTTTCTACAACCGATCCGCCGGGTGCTCTGTATGTGTAAGCATCGGTTGTATATTTGTCGATACCTGCGCGAGCCGAAACATCCCACCAATCTGTAATATTCATGTTGGCTGTAACATTTCCTGTGAAACGTGTGGTTAAATCCGTAAGTTTGTTTTTGTTAATAATCCAGTACGGATTTTCGCCTTCGCTTGCTAATTCCAAAGATGGAAATCTTCTGAATAGTGTTCCATCATCGTTCAGATAATGTGACATATCATCGCTGCGAGCCCAACCGTAAACTGCGGTCATTGTTCCGCTTCCGCCCTGATTGTATAAGCCTGCCGAAGTTAGGGTTTTTTTAGTGTCGGCTTGCGAATATGCAACGTTAGCACTTACTGTTAGTTTGCCATATTTCTGCTCTCCGTTGAAACGGAAAGTAGTTTTAGTGTAATTGGTAGAAGGAACTATACCCGTTTGGTCGAAATACGAAGCCGAAAGATAGAACGAACCGTTTTTATTTCCTCCGGCAATGCTTACGTTGTTATCGAACACATTACTGCCTTGGAAAAAATCGCCCATATTGTCATAAACATTACCTGTAATTTTATCTCCCCAAGAAACAGTAGTCTGGTCATCAAAAGAACCTGATGTAGTGTAAAGTCCACGACCAAACACCGATTGTTGTTTTGGCAATCGGTTTGCATAAGAGTAGGTATATTTGCTGCTGAAATTTGCCTGAACAGAGCCTTCTTTACCTTTTTTGGTAGTAATTACAATAACACCGTTAGCTCCGCGAGCTCCGTACAATGCCGAAGCAGCAGCACCTTTAAGTACCGACATGTTTTCGATATCTTCGGGGTTAATGTCCATAACACGGTTACTGAATGATGTTGCTGTTTTTGTTACACCGTCAGTTCCCGAATTTCCTCCGTTAACAGTAGAATTGTCATAAATAATACCATCAACGACAAAAAGCGGTTGATTGTCGCGCGATTCACTTGCCGAACTACCGCCACGAATAACAATATTAGAACCTGCACCCGCAGCACCTGAAGACTGCGTTATATTAACACCGGCAATTTTACCTGCCAAAGAATTAATAATGTTAGTGTTTTTGTTCTTCAAAAGTTCTTCCGCATTAATATCCTGCACAGCATAACCAAGAGCTTTTTTCTCTTTCTTTATGCCGAGAGCCGTTACAACTGCTTCGCTAAGTTGAGTTGCCTCAATTTGCAGTGTAACATTAATTACGTTAGCAGTCCCAACAACAATTTCCTGAGTGGTATAGCCTATCGCAGCAAAAACCAAAGTTTGACCTTGGTCGGCTGTAATAGAATAATTACCATCAATGTCGGCTGAAACGCCTTTAGTCGTTCCCTTTATCAATACTGACGCGGGAATTCCAAG
>JAITOP010000120.1 GCA_031289895.1 Prevotellaceae bacterium | reverse complement strand
AATTTTCCACGCGAAACCGACAATATACTCAGCGAAAAACTAAAAATGCTTACGGTTGATTATTCATTTCCAATAACTTATCCCGATTTTAATATAGGCGCACTGACCTACATCACCCGCTTGCGAGCAAATTTATTTTACGATTTTGCCGGAAATACAAACCGATACAACCCAACATTCAATATATATTCATATGGTGCTGATATTTTATTTGATGCCCATTGGTTGCGCATGCCCTATCCGATAACATTAGGATTGCGCCTGTACAAAACAAATTTAAATTCCGATTTTGGAATACGTTTGATAGGCGCGATTTCTTTTTAATTAGTCGGAAGTCTGTTTTTTGTTGATTTGTTTTTTTGTTGATTTGTTGATTTGAGATAAGCACACAGATGACGCAGATTAAACAGATAAAAATCAATTACGAATTACGAAAATTACGAATTACGAAATTTGTAAAATAATAAACTTTCTAACTTTCTTTGTTCTTGCCTCTTGCTTCTTGCCTCTTGTTTCTTGCCTCTTGCCTCTTGTTTCTTGTTTTTGCGTCTTTTCTCTCAAAAAACGTTAAATTTGAAAAAAAATTTGCAACATCATGCATCAAAACGCATTTTGTTACGTTATATATATGAAAGCAACGATTAAATGAATAATTACGAAGAAATAATAAACGGATTACGAAAAAGCGACGAGCGTTTGCAGATGCGGTTTTACGATATGTTTGCCACAACAACATTTCAAAGTGCATTTGCAATTTTGGGCAACAGCCACGAAGCCGAAGAAATTATGCAAGACACAATATTAAAAGCGTTGACAAAAATATCGCTGATAAACGATGACGAAAATCAAATGCGAAAAACATTGCGCCGAATTGCAATAAATGCGTCTATTGATATGTTGAGAAAACGAAAAAATTATCTTGAAATTAATGAGAAAGATATTGATTATATTGACGATAACGATGGCGAAGAAATAAAATTTACAATCGCACACATAAAAAAAGGAATACAATCGTTAGCTACAGGATATAGAGCAATTGTGAGTTTACATCTTTTTGAAAATATGAATTTTGAACAAATATCGGCACAACTGAAAATATCACCACACACGGTGCGAAGTCAATACTCGCGGGCATTATTAAAACTTCGCAAATATTTAAAAAACAATACAAACGAATAAAAAAATATCAGAAAAAATGAAAAATACAGAAAACAAAATACGCGAAAATGCAAATCAAATTTTTGACAGTCAGCCTGCCGAAGGACATCGCGAACGATTTGCAAAAAAACTGTTGTCGCAGAAAAAAAATAAACGAAATGCACGCATTATAAATTTCGGATACGCGGCATCAATAGCGGCGGCGATTATTGTGGCATTAATCATTTTCAAACCCGAATTTTCGGACAGCGAAACCGAAAATATTTCGTGGGAAGATATACGAATTGTTGAGGTGCAGCGATATTATGCCAAACTTTTAGATAACGAAATAAATACAACAAAAGAACTTTTGCAAAACATCGACGAAACCGAGCGCAGCAACGTTTTAAGCGACATAGAAATGATGAAAACCGACAACAACATTATTCCCAACAAGATGACTGACGAAGAAAAAGCAGCGGTAATAGTTTCGGTTTATTCGCGAAAAATAGAATCGCTGCAAAACCTGCAAAACAATTTGCTTGCATACGAAAAATAAAAAAATAAAAATCACATAAATAAACATATAAAAATCAAAAGAAAATGAAAAAATTACTACTTACACTCACCATCGTATTCGCGGCAAACTCAATGTTTGCAAAGCAAGAAGAATACAAGCGCGAAGTAAACAAAGAATTTACGGTAAGCGCAAACGCCTATTTATCAATAATTAACAAATATGGAGATGTTAATATTGTAGAAGGAAATGAGGGGAAAATTACCTTCAAAATTGAAATAACAGGCAAAGGCAAAATTGACGTTGCCAGAGATTACGCCGAAGGTGTTGATATTGATTTCACATCAAGCAGCAATCACATTTCGGCAAAAACAACTATTCCTAATATGAATTGCAGCAATTGCGGAATAACCATAAATTATGTAGTTGTAGTTCCGCGCAGTACAACAATGGATTTTGATGTAAAATATGGAAATATTATATTGAACGATACACCAAAGCCGTTGAATGTTATCATAAAATATGGTAATATAAATGCAAATACAATTTCAGATGCTAAAATTGATATTGGTTATGGAAAAGTTAATATTGATAAATGCAAAGATTTAAATCTTATTATCAAGTATTCAAATCTTAAAATAAACAAAGTTGATAACTTAAAACTCGAAAGTAAATATTCAAAATTTACAATTGATGAAATAAATTCAATAAAAAGCGATTCAAAATATGATGATTTTAGAATAGGTACAATCACCGATTTTAACATTGCCACAGGTTATGCAGATGTAATTATAGATAAGCTCAATAATAGTTTTGTTGCCAACGAGTTTAGATATTGCAAATTAAGAATAGATAATATCGCCGATAATTTTTCGAAAATTATAATTGATGCAGCATATACAAATGTAAAACTCGGCTTAAACCAAAATCACAGTTTCAAAGCCACGCTTGATGCCGAATATGGAGAAATTAAATCAGGAAAAATTATGTTTAATAATGTTTTATTATCAAAGAAAAATACGATTGTTGGCAATGCCGGAAAATCAAGCAATCCCACAGC
>JAITOP010000081.1 GCA_031289895.1 Prevotellaceae bacterium | reverse complement strand
AAATTAGGTGTAAATGAGGTTAAGAACTAAAATATTTATAATAAGTATATTGCAAAAAATATAAATCATAAATATATTTAAAAATCAATAATCTAACGAACTTGCGAAAGTTGAATTATTAATTGTTTATCAATACTACAGCATAGCAGAGATATTTCAGCAATCAATAAAAAAATAAAAAATATTAACAATTAACTTCTCTAATTTCCTCTAACTTCTTAACTTCTTGCCTCTTGTTTCTTGCCTCTCGTCTCTTATTTTCTACTGATTCGATTTATACAATTAATAATTTTACCATCATCTGTTATTCCTTCAATAATTACAGAATATGTTGTGCTGTAATCGGCTGAATAAAAGTCGAATGTTGCCTCGCCGTTTTTATCAGTTATTATATTGGGTTTCCAAAAAATTGTTGTTCGCAAATCGGGTTCTTTATTGTTTTTTTGTGCGGGCGTTTGATATTTTGGTGAATAAAATTCAGTCGGTTGCTGGTAACCTAATGGTGAAATTTTTTTACTGTTGAAGTTTATTTTATCATATAAAGACAACATTCCTTTTCCATCTTTTGACTTTATTAAAATAATGATATCGCTTGAATTACCGCCTAAAATCTGAGATTGAAATCCTTTTAATACATCGATACGGGCAATTGAATTTACGTCAATCATATCAAAATCATAACCTACGCCATCGTCTTGCTCGTCCATAATCAATTCATCATAATAAACTATTACACGCCCTGCTTTGTCGGCGGTGCCGCTTCCTCTGCTTGCTGTTTCTATGTCTAACATACCTTCATAAGATTCACCAAAATTAGAATTATTGAACAATGAAGTGGATGTGTTTGTAATTTTATTACCGGCAATTGATATTTGAGGGATACGGCGTAAAACATCTGTTATATGGGTTGCATTTATTTCGGCAATAAAATCAGATGTAAAAGAAGTATTTGATGCATTTGCATACCATGGTCGGTTTTTTGTCTGTTTTCTCTTAGCCGTTACGATTAATTCGTCAACAAAAAGCCTCCAAACGCCTTTTTCGTAGGCAAATATTTCATCCTGTTCCTGTGCTTTTATGTTCTCTTTTTTAATTTCTGAGGTTTTAATCACATTATTTATCGAGGGAAATGTATCGTTATCAATAAATAATTCTACATAGCGTTTGCCTTTTTTGTTGAACGCTTGAATTGTGAATGTCATGCTATCGGGAAACTCTATATTTTCCAACAAAAATTTACCGTTTTCATCAACCGAAATATAGTCCATTACGGGTGGATTTTTTGAATAAATCATTACTGAACTTCCCTCTGTTTTGTCGTTTCCGCTGTATTTTTTCACCGAGCCTGATATTTTTTGCCCTTTTTCAAAATCAATATTTGCCTGTTCGTAGTTGCCTTTTAATATTTCGGGTACATTGTAGCGCCGCCAGCCCTGTGTTTGCATTAATATATCTAAGGCTTCGGTTGTTGTTTTGTTATCGTTTTGAAAATAAAAGTTAGGATTTTCTACGTATCCTTTAATTTCGGATGTCAGTAAAAGTGTTGACAGAATGGATATTGTAGTGTCGGCAGGCGAGTCGCTGTTGTCGGTAACCGATACCGAAAAATTTCCTTTTATTGCTGTGTTGGCTGCATCTGTAATTTTTACTTTTGCTGTGATTTTTTCTCTTGCTTCGTAATTGTCTTTGTTGGTTTTAAATTCTGTATTGGTTTTTTCTTTGTCGTTGATGTTAAATATTAACCTTTCGGAAACGGGATTAAATTGCGAATCCAATAAAAGTATTTGCAAAACTCCCGACTGAAAATCGTTTTTGTTTAATATTATTGCTCTGTCCGAAAAGTTCCATTTATCTGCATATAAGGTAATTCCCCGCGTGTGCATCAAAATATATAATTGTTTTTCGGTTTTGATATTGTCTGATTTTTGAACGGTTACGTATAAATTATCTTTTACCCAATTTGTTTTTAATGAATATGTATTGTCTTGTGATTGTGGCAGTTCAAAGCGTTTTTCTAAACCTTTGCTGTTTCTGCAAACGGCATAATACGTTTTACCTTTTTCGGTGTTCAAATAAAATTTTCCCATGCCGAGATGCAGTGTTTCGATATTAAAAACAACTGTTCCATCCGAATCAATAATTTCGCCTGTAACAGTTTCTGCCAAACCGTCGGTATTCAGCGCTTTAAAAGCAACGCAGCAACTTGTACCTTCGAGCAAATATCCGCCTTCGGGAAAAAACGAAACATCAAAATCTAACGGAAAATTTGGAACAATAATATCCTGTGAAAAATGTATTCCGTCTATATCCAACGTTGTATGCAGCGTTGTTGTTTTGTCTTTGTCGAACGAAAAACGCACAACATTTTTATCTTCTATGTTATAATAAATATTTTCAGGTTTATCGTCAAATTTTATTTTCAGAATATCTTTGTTAAGATTGATTTGATTGCCATTGTCGGTATAACTTAGCCGCGCTGTTATTTTCCGGTTTTTTTCGTTGTAATCAAAATCAATATTTGCTTTTATTCTCAGCGATAAGGGGCTTATTATTTTTATGCTTTTCGCGAAAAAGTAATCCTCGCCTAAGTTTTGCATACGTTGTGTGTATGCTCTGAGAGTGTAATTTCCTTCCGTCAGATTTGTAGGTAAATCAATGCTTCCGTAAAACATATTATCGTTGGCGCGAACTTTAACGCGGGCAGCAATATTTTTCTGCTGATTTACAAGTTCAACATACACATATCTGCTGTTGAATTTCGCATTATGCAAAACATCATCAACAAGATATATCTTAAACCAAATTTGCTCGCCCTGAATATACAACGAACGGTCGGTATGCACATGAATTTTCTCTTGCTGAGCAATAGAAAGCTGGTTTAGAAAATGATTGTTTATTGTATCTGTATTAAAGTTGCCATGTTGCCCAAAACTGCTATAAGCCAATAAAATCGTAATATAAGTTATTATTATTTTTTTCATGTTGTTTTGTTGTTTGTTTTTTATTATTTTACACAAGGTTTACAAGGTTTTTTTGTCTGTGTAATCTTTGTGCGGTTTATTTTTCAATTTTTTTGCCCCTAAATGTTATTGCAGGGAGACGCAGCGTGCTACGTCTCTACATTTACTGCACTGCCAAATTCCCCTTTAGGGGGCTGGGGGGCGGCGTTTTTCATTCATTCATCCCCCAATCGCTACGCTTCATTGGGGGTTATTCATATTTAGTCCTTCGGACTTTTTTTGTATTTGTTTTTTATCCCCCAATCGCTACGCTTCATTGAGGGTTATTCATATTTAGTCCTTCGGACTTTTTTTGTATTTGTTTTCGTTTTCTTAATCCTGTAAATCTAAAAATCCTGTAAATCCTGATTCAGACTATTAATTTTTAATTTCCCGCCGCCTTTTGCCAAAAAGGAGTACTCCTTTTATTAAAAAGGGACGTCCCCTTTGTTAAAAGGGAACGCCCCTTTTTTGTTCTTAATTAATGCCTGATAAATCATATTATTTCTTTGCTGCTTTTGTGTATTTCAAATTATTAAGCATTTCTTTTAAATCTACTCCTGCACGAAAAATTACCTTTGGCGAATGTATATGCGAGGCGTTGAACTTTGCTTCTGTTTCTGCTCCGGTGCTACTTACGCTTATCTGAAACGTGCCGAAATCGCCGAAGCGAACTATCTCGCCTGCATCCAAATGCCGCTTCAGCAACTTGGTTAGGTCGTTGAGTACGGCTAAAACATCTGTGTCGCTTACAGTTGTGCTGCCTTCGGCTATCTCTTTACTTAGTTTTTTAAACGTTAACTCTCCGGCTCCTTTTGCCTGCGCATAAAACTTTTTAGGCGCAGCAGGGTCATTAGGATTTCCCCTTTCTATTACTACGAAATGTACTGCCATAATTTTTTTTTATTAGTTAAACATTTTTGTTTATAAATGATAATTTACTTTTTCAAACTCTGTTAAGCGGCGCAGCATTCGCTTTTTAATTATAAGACTAAAAAGGCTGGTGTCCTTTTTCAACGTGCAAATAACTGCGCCGAACAGAGCGAGGATTATCCTCTTTTTTTATTACATAATGTACAACCAAATCGATTTACCATGCTGTAAATAGTCTAACTTCTGCACGAATTGTTTTATCTGTTCTGTAGCCACTAAAAATATGATGATAGTGGCGTCCTATCTGGCAAGACCAATAATCAGTATAATCGGCGTAAGCACCTGATGCATTCATTCGTCTTAAAGTGCTGCTATTTCCTGCTGCATCAATTACATCAATCATATAGTCAACTCTTATATTTCCGGGTATTACACCGGCAGGTCGTTTAACAATTACAGGCTGCCAGCCGGTACATTCTCCAAAAGCAACCGGAGGACCTACATTTACCCATTGACCCGTAAAATGGTCTTGACGTTTATATTGCAATTTTAATGTTGTAGGTACATTAACAGTGTCATACATAAAATTATAAAATTTTACATATCCGCAACTATCCTGATGTATCGGGTCTTTAGTGTAAGGATAATCATTGTTTATAATTACTGATTCTTTGTTAAAATCGTGAACAAAAATATTATAATACACGCCGGCATCAAGAGTAACATCCTTATCATATACCAATGTATAATCAGGAGCTGATTCTTTACGGAAATATAATTTAATATTTGATTTTCCTTTAGGAGCGTAGAAAAATTTGCCCACAGCACCTGATGGAGCTGCATTAAATGTTGCAATATTGGTACGATAAATAATTTCATCGTTTAGTTTAACCATCTTTATGTAATTTGAATCTGCAGTTAGAATAGGAACAAAGTAATGAAGCTGAAATGCCGATTGTGTTGCAGGGTCAAATTTTATTTGCCCTGTAAATGTCATATCGTGTTTTGTACATGATGCTGTAATAAACAAAATTACAGCTAAACTTAAATAATATTTTAATACTTTCATATTCTTATTGTTTTAATGTTTATAATGTTTCGGGAACATCCCCCGGATAAGCAAACCATGGAATTGAGCATTGATAATTAGGCGCAGTACCTTGTATTGGTTTTAACGAGTTTAAACTTGGAACGTTCCATATATATTCGGAATTATAACGAGGACGAATGCGGTAGCAAGGAGCACCTTCGTTATATAAATTAAATTGTGCGGCAGGGTCACTTGCTATTATTTTACCTGCTCTTGATGGGCGCAAATAAAAGCCTTTATAAACTTTTGCTGCATTCGAATCCCATTTTTGGTCAAGTCTGTCAATTGTCCATCCGTTACCCGATTTCGGATAGTCGCCTGTGTAATCAATATCCCAGTGATATTTGCGCATATCTACAAATGCTTCGTGTGCACCCCACGGATACAGAGTTACCCATTTTTGCATCATAATATGGCTGAGCGTCAGGTTGCCAACTGTTAAACCTCCAACATAAGGACTGGCAAGATATTCGTTTGCCAAAGTTCTGAAAGTTGCCTTTGTAATTTTATCTCCGCCTACGCTGTTTGTTGGTAATACAATATATTTTTCACAGAAATCCATGTGAGCGGCAACACCATCTTTTAACGCTTGAAGTGCATTTGCTTTATCTCCTTTTTTCCAGTAAGCTTCTGCAGTAATGAACTTCATTTCGGCATAAGTTGATATTATATATGGTGCTCCATCTCTATATAACCACCGACCATAACCGGCTACTGCAGGTGTTTGAACCACATCAAGACTTATTCCATAAAAACTTGGAGCATAGTGAACAGTTCCTCCGTAAGAAACAGAAATACTGCCAGCTCTTGTAGTTTGTGCCCCTCCTAAAAATCTTTTAGACATATAATTTTTTACATAATCTTTTTCTGTGGGGAACACTTCTGTATAAGGAAGTTTTACTGTGTCGTAAGCATAATTATCTCCAACTCCAGGATTTGGTCTTGATGTTATAATATTAAAAGTATCAGTTATTTTATATTCTGAATATCTTTTTTCTTCAAAACCTAAAAGCACTGCAATACGAGGGTCTAAATGACCATCAACGCTACGAATAGTGTCGCTTATTATTTGTGTAGGATTGAGTTCGTAAGGATACCATTTTCTTGTTTCAGCATCAGCATCCGCAGGCATTCTTTCTCCTGTGTTTTCATCGTAAATAGGAACTGTTCCTCCTAATGTTTGTACGGCATATTGATTTTGAAAATACCAACCATAGCCACTACTGTATCCTATATTTGATCTGTAAACGCCCCAGAAATTGGGATGTAAATCTTTTGTTTCGCCTTCGGCAGCAACTTCAAGAACTGCATCATCGGCTGTTGATTCAAATGCGTGTTGGGCACAATAAATTGCAGAATCAGCAAAACCACTGCTAATGAAATCAGTTTTGTTAGATAAAGAAATATAATTACGAGCAAGTATAGCATAAGCAAATTTTTTCCATTTTACTGCATTCCCCTTATAAATATAATCGTTTGCAGAAATTAATGTACCATATTTGCTCATATCAGCCTCTTCCATTTCAATATATTTTATAGCCTGATATGCGAGTTTGCGAACTTCGGGATACACATCTTTTGGTGAATCATAAGGGAAAACAGTTTGAGAAGGATTGTATTTTTCTTTAAAAGGAATATCTCCATGGTATTTTACAATCAAATCCCAATCAAATGCTTTTATTACCATACCAATACCGGCAAAAGCATATTCATTATTAGCGAGGCATTGATTTATCATTTCTTCGAGATTTATACCATGAAGAAAGTATGCAACACGCCAATATTCAGCTCCGGCATCACTATTAACGCTATAATAATGGTTAGCAAAATTAGTGTATGAATTTGTTCCCATCATTTGAACCATAGTTCCTATTGCTCTTTGATCATAATAAAGTCCTTGCATTTCTTGTGTTATAGGAGCTAATTTTAAATAAGAGTCAACGTAATCGGGAGCATCCGGATTCTTGTTGACATCCAGATATGAATCACAATTTGTAATTGATAAAACGAATACAATTGATAATAATATTGTTAATATTTTTTTCATTTTAATATATTTTAAAAAGTTAAAGTAAGACCAAATGTAATACCGCGAGGACTTGGGATAGAAAAATTATCTATTCCAAAACCACCTGTACCGCCTAACGCTGCCGAGTTTGAATTTCCAACAACGTCAAGACCTGTGTAATTTGTAAATACAACCAAATCGTTACCGGCAACAAATATAGATGCATCAGTCAATGTGCCTTTAGTTACTTTTTGCAACCATTGACGATGAACTTTATAAGTGAAACGCAATTCCTGTAATCTTACATAATGAACATTTCTTTCAATCCAGTCTTCAGCCATTCCCGGATAAATAACAGTACCATCTGTACCTCCTAATCTAAGAGGAACAATAATAGTGTTTTTTGTTGGATTATCTGTATCTACAAATTCATCATCAAGTATGCCATCAAAAATTATAGAACCACCTTCACGCCATGCTACAGAGCTTTCGCTCATACCACGTTGCCACATCCAACGTCCTGTTCCATTTATTACGGTTGCACCAAGTCTTCCATCAAATAATGCCGATAATTGAAATTGTTTATATCTAAGCATAGTGCTTATTCCGAATCTTAATTTTGGTTCACGATCGCAATACACTTTCCAAACATCAGCTGCTTCGGATATAGGAAGACCGGTTGTTCTTGATATAATCAGTTTTCCATCTTTATTTCGTTTTTTAGGAATTACTGTTAGTGTTGTAATAGAGTTTCCGGGAGCTATACCATTGCGTATTCCGTCAACAACCCATGTGTATGCATCATAATATTCAGTTATACCGTCGGGTAGCGAAACAACTTTCGAGTAACTTCTGCTTGCATTAACTCCAATATTCCATGTGAAATTTTTATTTTTCAGAACATCTGCATCTATATGAGCTTCCCAGCCCCAATTGTCAAACCTACCCATATTTCTGTTATTTAACACAAAACCTGTAGCATAGCTTGCTCTAAAACCATTAACTATTTGGTCGTCGCAACGTGTTTTATAGAATGTAAAATCTGTATTTACACGTGTTCCCCATAAACGAGCCTCAAAACCAACCTCATATTGAGTTTGTATTTCAGGTTTCAGAGCTGAATTAGGTCCCGTCCATCCATATCGGTATCCGCCGCCATAATATTCAGATGCTTGTAAAGCCGGATATATGGAGTAAGGTGTAGCGTCTTTACCTACCTGAGCAATTGCTCCTTTAAATTTAAGATAACTCAATACCGGATTATTTTTCAATATGGAAAGGTCTGATGCTATCCACGACAACTCTACAGCGGGATAGAAATAACTATTGTTCTCCACTGGTAATGTTGACGACCAGTCGTTACGTGCTCTTATTGTCAAAAATAACATATCTTTGTAGTGTAACTCAAGAGA
>JAITOP010000066.1 GCA_031289895.1 Prevotellaceae bacterium | reverse complement strand
TAATTTTCGTAATTCGTAATTGATAATTCGTAATTGATAAAAAAAGCAATGATGCAAAATAAAATCCTGCATCATCACTCAAATAAACAATTATTTTATATATCTAAATATATAAAGTTTTTTCAAAAATATTTTGCCCAATTGGTTTTGCGCATATCGCCGGAGTTAATAAATTCCCGGTGCATTTCAAAGCAGGCATTCAGATTGTGCGGTGTATGGTTTGTTCCGCCAAGTTTCAGATAATCCCACAACATTTGTTTATAGTCGGGGTGTACGCAGTTTTCTATAATTGTTTGCGCACGTTGTATCGGGCTTTTTCCGCGAAGGTCGGCAATGCCTTGCTCGGTAATAATTATTTTTACCGAATGTTCGCTGTGGTCTAAATGTGAAACCATCGGAACTATTGCGCTTATTTTTCCTCCTTTAGCAACTGATGGACAGGTGAATATTGATATATATGCGTTGCGTGCAAAATCGCCTGAACCGCCAATTCCGTTCATCATTTTTGTTCCAAGTACGTGTGTGCTGTTGATATTTCCAAAAATATCGGCTTCGAGGGCTGTGTTTATTGTTATCAAACCTAAGCGCCGAGCCACTTCCGGATTATTTGATATTTCTTGCGGACGTAATACAAATTTATCTCTGAACGAATTGAAATCGGCATAAACATTTGTCATCAAGTCATCGCTAAGCGAGAGGGAGCAACCGCTGGCAAATTTTATATTTCCTGTGCGTATTAAGTTTATCACCGAATCCTGTATAACTTCGGTGTACATTTCAAACGGTGGAATATCGCTGTTTGCGCCAAGCGAGCCGAGTACTGCATTTGCAATGTTTCCTACTCCCGACTGAATAGGTAAAAATGAAGCCGGTATTTTGTTTTCGTGCAGTTGCGATGCTAAAAAATTTGCTACATTTGCGCCTATCGTTTCGGTAATTTCATCTGCCGGTGTAAATGGACTAACGCCATCCGGCAAATCGGTTTCAACTATGCCGAGAATCTTATCGGGATTCACTTTCAACACAACGTCTCCGCATCTGTCGCTTGGTTTGTAAACGGGAATTTCTCTGCGATTAGGCGGGTCTAACGGAACGTAAATATCGTGCAGTCCTTTAATTGTTTTCGGTGTGTGTTTGTTCAGTTCGATAATTATTTTATCGGCTAACAAGGCTGCCGTAGGAACTATGCCTACTCCCGAAGTAAGAATAATTTCGCCGTTTTCCGAAACATCAGCAGCTTCGATAACAGCTATATTTATTTTTTTATAAAATCCGTAACGCAATTCTTGTGCAAGATGCGATAAGTGCATATCAAAATAATGAATTTTCTGAGCATTTATGCTGCTGCGCATATTTGCGTTGGACTGATACGGAGTTCTGAAATCAATTGCATTTGCAAGAGATAAAACTCCGTCTAAATGGTCGCTTGTTGATGCTCCCGTAAAAATACCTATCTTAAACGGTTTTCCTGCGTTATGCTCTTCTTTTGCACGCTCGGCAAGAGCTTCGGTTACAACTTTTGGCGCACCTGATGCGGTAAATCCGCTGAATGCTAAAACATCGCCATCATTTATGTACGATGCTGCCTCTTGGGCTGAAATTATTTTTAACATAATTGGTTTTATACTAACAATTTATATTTATTATAACATTTAATTCGAGCGCAAATTTACACGATTTTTTTGAATTACAAACTTTTTTTTAGTCAGAAGTTGGATAAGTCATAAGTCGTAAGTCATAAGTCGTAAGTTGTAAGTCGTAAGTCGTAAGTCATAAGTCGTAAGTTGTAAGTCGTAAGTATTTTGTTGATTTGTTTTTTGTTGATTTGATACTAAACAGCTATCAAAATACCGATTTAGACATAGAAAATAAAAAACATATAAAACCCTTATTTATAGAAAGTTCCCTTAGTAGCCGAAAATAAGTAACACATACCCTTATTCCCTTATTGAAATATTGTAAATAAGGGAATAAGGGTAGAATATCGAGGCTAATTTTTGCTACTAAAGGCGGCTTTTGAAAATAAGGTTTTTGGTAACTATTTGGTATTATACATCGCGCCTCGTGTTACATTTGTGGATTACAAATCCGCATGAGCGTGATAAATTGAAAAAAAGGAAAAAATATTTTTGCTGATTTTAAAATAAAAGTGTATTTTTGCATAAATATAAAAAAATAAAATTTGATTATGACATAGAACAATGTGCTAATAAGCACAAAATAAGACACATAGAATAGCGTTTTGCTATATTCTTACTTGTGAAACTTCGACAATTTCAAAAGAACCAAGGGTAAGTGAACGCTCGCAGAAATGCGGGCTTACTTATTTGGTTCAAAAGGTAGTCGAAGACCTCACAAGTGGATATTAAGTCCGCTTTTTTTATTTGTTGTAATTCAATCTTAAATAAATAATATAACTAAAATATAACTAAAATGAATTGGAAAAAATGTAAAAAATTAGGAAACATTGCAAATGTTTTAACCATTATTGGTTTTTTTGTAACCCTTATTGGCTTTGGGTTTGCGTATTATCAATATCGTGCTTATACACATGATAAAAAAGAGAAATTAGAAAATACTTTTAATTATGCTAAGTCTGAATTTAAAAAAGGACAAGGACATTATGAAAATGCTTTTAATTTTTTTCGAGAGTATTATCAAAGCGATCCGGAAGACTCAACAGGATATAATAGTTTTATGAAGGAAGCCCAAAAAATAAGTGATACATTACCACAAAGAAAAAAACAAATGTTAGAATGGGCAAACCAATTATCGCCGGTACAACCTAAAAAATAGAACAAATATTATGTTAAAAAAATCAAAGAAAAATGGAAAAAATTACTAACCAAACTAAATGTTTTCGATACATATTTGTATCGTTTCTGATGCTACTTTGTAGCATAATGGCTTATGGCGATGATAATTGCCATTCAAACGAAGTAAAATTACTGCTTAAATTAGGAAAATGTGCTGAGGCAAAAGAAATATGCAAGACTGCTTTGGATGATGCTAACTCCAAATGCAATGAAGAAATGACTATTTTGCTAAAAGTATGTAATTCCTGTGCATCTTTGCAAGAAAAAATAAAATCTGCAAAAAATGATGCAGAACGTTATAATTTAACTGAGCAGCTGTATAAAGAAAATCCTTTTTATAATCAAGCGCAATACGAAGCAGTTAAAATTTTAAAACAGCAATACGAAAAACAAACTGAAGAACAAAATGTTTTGCAGAAAAAACTCTCTGATAAAGTAGATACTGCAACAAAAAAATCGCAAAAAGACAGTGCAAGAGCTGACAGCGCAGAAAAAGTCGCACAAAGGGCAAGGGAAAAATCGTATGAAGATAGTGTAAAAGCCAAAAGCGCAGAAGAAAAGGCTATTACAAATAGTTTAATCGCTAAACAAGCAATAGCAGATAAAGACGAAGCAGTGGCAGATAAAAACAAAGCCGAGCAACAGCTTGAAAAAATCAAAGCGGTTTTATATTATGACAATAAAATTGCGCTGGCATCAATGCAAGATACAAATAAACAAACATTTTATTTCTTTATCGACGAAAATGGAGATGAAATTACTAAACTTAAAAGATGGGATAAAGCAGAACCATTTGGAGTTAATTATGTGGGATATGCAAAAGTAACACGAAAAGGAAAAGAATATTTAATAAATACATTAGGAAAAGAAGAAAGCTATAGCAGAGGATACAACACTGCGAGCGACTTCTCAGGATATGATTATTCATGCCAAGCAGCAGGTTTAGAGGCGAGTCCGCAGAATTGCATAGAGAATGTTTTAGACGATAAATTTAAGAACAAGGAGATTAAAATATTAGACTTGCACAATACAAAGCTACCAAAATTTAATCCGGAGAAATTTGATTTTCCAAAACTTGAATATTTGGATTTAAGTAATAATAATCTTAAATATAACGATGCATTTCAGGGGATAGAATATGTACCAACATTAAAATATTTAATTCTAAATAACAGTAAAATAACCAATTTGCCAACCTCATTTAAAAAATTGAAAAACTTAATTTACTTAGATGTAAGCGGAAATAAAATAAAAAATCTGAGCGAATTTATAAGTGAATTTATTGAAAATGGAATTAAAAATCTAACTTTACGAGTAGATGAAAGCCAGAAAAAAGCACTTGAAGAACCGATTATGGCTGAAAAAATAAAAACGTCCGGTTGGAAAATTATAATATAAGATTTTCCTTTGTTGGGTTGATATCAATTACGAATTACGATTTTGCAAAAAAAACTATGTGCTAAAATAAATTATAAAAGATTGTTTTTTTCAAAAGAGCAAGCCGTTAGGTTTGCATCGCCGGGTAGAAAAATGAATCACCTTTCGTATCGCAAGCCGTAGGTTTGCGACCTATGCGTTTGTTGGTGGCAGTCCTACAGACTGCCGTGTTGGTGAGGTGTTTATCATTCTACCGAGCGATAATCCCTATCGGGATTTTTTGTCATCTTTTATAAATGTTTATTTGTCATCACTAAAGTTTTTTAGGAACGTTCTAAAATCAACATCTAAACAACCAACTTACAACTTATGACTTACAACTTACAACTTACAACTTATGACTTACAACTTACGACTTATGACTTACAACTTCCATCTAATTTAATTTTTATTTGTACCTTTGCATAATTAAAAATTATACGTATAAGTTTAAATTACATTTTATGTTTTAACAACATGAATTTATTTACAGTAAAACAATTATTAAATATGTCAGAAAATTTCATATCTCGTCACAA
>JAITOP010000021.1 GCA_031289895.1 Prevotellaceae bacterium | reverse complement strand
ATTTAAAAAATCATAAGCCGTAAATCAAACCGACTTACGACTTACGACTTATGACTTACGACTTACGACTTATGACTTATGACTTATGACTTATAACTTATAACTTACGACTTTATCTTAAAATTGCAACAATATTGTTTTTATATTTTCTTGGTACAATGCTATTTGTGCTTTCAGGGCATCGTTGCGTGTTTCGTAGTGTACGCAATAATGGCTTTTTCCGTCGTCGGCTTGTATTAGTTGAACTTCTTTGCCTGTTATGCGTTCGGCATTTTTTATTACCGGCAATTCAAGCTGATTTGGATTTGCTGATACATGAATCTGCACCCACCATCCGCTTAAATCCACCGCTCCGTTAGAACTGTTTACCATATCTTCTGCCGATATTTTTTTGATAACTATATTTTCGGCATGAAGTCCTAATGTCAACACTCTAAACACTGTACGGCGATTTGCCTGATGTTCGGCTTCGGTTTTGGCATTTTTTATCAATAAATCTTCTTTGCCATAGCCGCGCGATTCAAGCCGGTTTGCCGCTACGCCTTTTGACACTAAATAATCAACAACCGATTTTGCCCGCGCTTCGGATAATTTATTGTTAGAAGCAACTGAACCTCGAGCATCGGTGTGAGCTCCTATTTCTACTACCATTTCGGGATATTCATCAAAATATTCAACATATTTATCAAGTTCTTTTTTCGATTTTTCTGTTAATCGCGATTTATTATATTCGTAGAATATGTCTTTTATTTCGATAAGCATCATTTTTGCCGAATCGCCTTCTGTTACTACTATTGTGGGTTCGGGTTCTTCAATAATAACAATTTTGTCTAAATATATTTTCGAGTGTAATTCCGAAAAATTAGGCACATCAATAGTGCTTAGTGTTTCTGAATTTTCGGTATAGTCGGGTGCAAAGGTTTTAATCTGATAGTCTTTATTTGTTTTAACAAAAACTAAATATTTACTGCCGTTGGTTACTGTTGCTTCAAAAATTTTATCATTTTTTTCTGTATCGGTTATCACAACTGTATATTCAGGGAGCAGTTCTTTTGTTTCGTTATCATATACAAGTCCGTCGAGCGTTATAACCTGCGGCGGAAAATCGTAAAACATATATATATCGTCGCTGCTTACGGCATTTCTGCGATTGCTGATAAACAATCCTGTATTGTCATACGGTTGATGTACCAAATTAAAATCGTCCCACGAAGTATTAAACGGCGCGCCCAGATTATGAGCTTCGCCAAAACTTCCATCTTCCTGAAGATAACTTGCAAAAAGGTCTAAACCGCCTAATCCCGGATGTCCGTCTGATGCAAAATATAATACGCCATCTATGTACGATGGAAATACATCATCGCCTTTTGTATTGACATTTGGACCTAAATTAACAGGTTTGCCGTAATTTCCTTTACTGTCTCTGTCAACATACCACAAATCCACGCCGCCATAACCGCCTTCAATGACTGATGAAAAATAAATTCTTTTTCCATCATCTGTTATGTAAGGATGTCCTATGCCGTAAGTGAGATTTCCTAATTTTAATTTTCCTGTTTCTTTGTATTTATTATCTTTCACACTTACTTTTAATATGAAACAGTCTTTATTATTAGCCTCGCAGCGGGTACAATATAACTGGTCGGTTTTTGAATCGTAGCAAAATGTTCCATCGTTGGTTTTTTGGTCGGCTATTGCTTCTAATTTTTTTACTGCGCCATACAACGAGCGTGAATCTGGAGATGCTATGTACAGGTCAGAAAACGGAAGTCCTGTACGGTCGGATATTTGATTAATTTTAGTAACTCTTCCTGTAGATGCGTATATCAGATTTTTCTTGTAAAATGCTAATCCGTACTCGCTGCCTTTTGTATTTAAGTTTTCAACAGGTATTATTTCGTACATATTATTCATGCGTCCGTAAAAATCGGAAATATCGCAAGACGCTATTTTTGCCTCTACCAAACTATAGTCGGGCTTTTGATATTGTACCACAAGAAATGATTCTTTTGCTTTTTCATATTCCCCGTGCATCAAATAGATACAGCCTACTCCGTAATGCAAATCTATTTCGTTGTATTTTGCTTCTTGGGCTTGCTCGTACCATTTAAGAGCGTCAACCGTTTTGTTCATTTTTCGGAAACATTCTCCTATTTTGAATAATATTTCGCCTCGCCTTTTTTTTACTTCTTCGTCTTTTCCATTGAGATTAACTACTTGTCGGTACATATTTGCAGCACTGAAATATGCTCCGTTCAAAAAAAGGTCGTCTGCACCTCGCAGCGACTGTGCATTACCTGATATTATTGATGTTAACAATAACACAAATGTTGCAATGATAGTATTTATTTTTCTGTTCATCTTTTTAATTTAATTTATATTTAATTATTAAATGATGGTAGATTTGAATAATCTTTGGCATAACGCAAATGTTGTTCCACAAAGTTTTCGGTATAATCAATTTTCAAATCAATAAATTTATTATTTTCGTCAAATACAGGAGTATAAACCGGATTAACAAATCCTTTATATGGCGCAATATTTAATTTTGCATAGCGTTCGATAATTTCTTTATGTAAAACAGGATTGAGTTTTACGGCATAAGTTTCAACAATATCGCGGGCTGCGGCAAAATCGCCTGTAGATTTTATGCGCTGAATTTCGGCTAATAATTCGCCTAAATGCTGCTGAACTTTTTTATAATCGTTAATAACTACAAATGTTTCTCCATCGCGCTGTTTCAGTTCAACGGCTTTGTCATCAGCCGATTTTTCGAGAACCCAACACGCTATAAGCTGACGATTTCGCATGTGCGCCTCTTCAATATTTTTGCCTAATTCAATACGGGTTTGCTGTGTCAGCAAGCCATTCATAAAATACGAATAATATTGGGCTTTGTAAGCATCTTCGCTCGGCAACAATCCAAGTTCCACAATTTTAGGAACTGCCATAAAATACAATCCGAATAAATCGGCGCGCGCCTCTTCAATTGTTGCTCCGTAAGCCTGCAAAGCATCGGGGTCAACGCCGGCAAGCAGTTTGCCCGAACCGTGTCCCAAACATTCGTGTAAATCGGTATGCAAATTGTCGGTTTGAAATTTATATTTGGTCATCAAATTTATTTCTTCGTTGCTCCACGCAAATTCTTCGGCAAAACCGTTTCCGTGTGCGGCTTGGTCGTAAGCCTCAGTAATATTTTCGATAGTTACCGATTTTGAACCGTGAGCGGCGCGAATCCAATTTGAATTAGGCAAATTAATGCCTATCGGAGTTGTAGGATAGCCGTCGCCGCCAAGAATTGAAACATTAATAACTTTTGCGGCTATGCCTTTAACTGTCTCTTTTTTAAATTGTTTGTCGGTGGGCGAATTATCTTCAAACCATTGCGCGTTGCCGCTTATAATGTCGGTACGTTTTGTGGCTTCAACATTTTTGAAATTCACGTTTGCCTCCCAGCTTGCTTTCATTCCCATTGGGTCGCCATACGTTTCGGTGAAACCATTTATAAAATCAATATGCGATGCGGTATCGGCAACCCACAAAATTGCATATTCGTCGAACTCGCGCAAATCGCCCGATTTATAATATGAAACAAGTTTTTCGATAACCGATTTTTGTTGTTCATTTTCGGCAACGGCGGCTGCTTTTTCGAGCCAATATATCGTTTTTTCTATTGCTGCCGAATATAAACCTCCTGCTTTATATGTTTTTTCAAAAATTTTTCCGTCTTCCTTCACAAGTTTGCTGTTAAGCCCGTATGAAATAGGAGTTTCATCGTTTGGATTTTTCATTTTATTATAAAAATTTTCAACTTCTTTTTGTGTAAGATTTTCATAATAATTTGATGCCGATGTTTTTATCAAATCAACGCCTGATGCTTGATTTAAGCGCGTTTCGGCAATTTTCGGGTCAAAAATTACAGGCGTAATTACAGATATAAGTTCAACCGAATTAAGTCCGATTTTCTCGAAATCTGCTGCCGAAAGTTTATTAATTTCGTTGATGAAAAATTCTTGCGAAAATTCGGGAGTAAATTTGTGATTTCCGTAATGATGATGAATACCGTTTGATACCCAAACACGTTTCAAATAAACTTCAAAAGCCTTGAAATCATTGGAATTTTTATCGCCGGCGAAATTTGTGTAAACAGCCTCAAGAGTGCGGCGTATGCACAAATTATATTTTCCATTTTGGTCGAAAAGAATATCCCGACCCTGCAACGCTGCTTCGTTAAGATAATAAAGCAATTCCTTTTGATTTGTTGTAAGTTTTTCGATTTCAGGAACGCGATAGCGCAATATTTCCATATCGGCAAACGCATCAACTTTATAATTAAAATCGTTAATTGCAGGTGTTTTCAAAGCCGAATCATCTGCTGATTTTTTACTGCTGCAAGCGCATAAACAAACTGTAGTCATAGCAAATATTAATATTTTTTTCATGATATTTAATTTTTATATAATTTTATT